>JAEOUI010000073.1 GCA_016839425.1 Promethearchaeota archaeon | reverse complement strand
TTTTTTTTTTTAAATATCTCACTAACGCAACTTTTATGAAGTTTGCAACTGCAAACGCACTAAATGCGTATAACCACACAAAACCCGCTAAAGCCCATCCAATGGGAATCATTAAAATTCCCATTGCAGCAAAAATTGTAGCAATTACTTGTGTTGATTCACATGTAAAAAATAATATTTTTGCCGGATAAGGTTTTTGCCAGAAATGATGCTCCTCAGATCGTGTTAGATATATCGTCATATGGCCTCCTACTGCAAGTTTTAGGAAAATGAGCGTTTGGAGAGCTGGTATGCTCAAGTTGAATACATTCTTACCTATTACGAAGAGCATAAAACTAAAGAACACTCCAACAATCCCTAATGTTGAGGCAATTATTAAAACTCGTTGCATTTTCCAGCGAACGGGAACTTCTGAAGGTCTTGCGTTATCGAAAGCTATGGTCATTATTGGGAGATCGTTTAGAAGTGCTAATAAGACGATCATAATGGCAGTAATGGGATAAAAATTAAAAATAAGTATGGCCATAACTAAAAATATAAGTACTCTTACTGTTTCAGCAATACGATATGTTGAATAGCTTTTCATTCGTTCAAAGATAACTCGACTTTCGTAAGTTGCACCTATAATTACCGAGAGTCCGGGTTCTGTGAGAACAATATCCGCAGCCGATTTAGCTGCGTCCGTTGCGCTTGAAACAGCGATTCCCACATCTGCAATTTTCAATGCAGGTGCGTCGTTTACACCATCACCCGTCATTCCTACAATGTGTCCTCTATTCTGGAGTTCTTCTACGATATTGTATTTGTGTTCAGGATATACTTCGGCAAATCCATTTGCTTTTTCAGCTAATTTCGAAGTGCTTTCATTATCTTCTAAGAGTTGGGACGCAGAAACGAAATTCTCTCCCATGCCCAGTTTTGATGCAATTTGTTTTGCAATTGAGCTATGATCTCCCGTAACCATTTTTACATCAATACCCATCGATACTGCATTTTTTATAGTATCTGCTGAATCTTCGCGAGGTGGATCGAATAGAGCCACGACTCCTACATATTCCCATACACCGTTTTGATTGGTCCTTGCTATGCCTAAAGCTCGATATCCTTCTGAAGCAAAAATTTCTCCTTGATTTTTAACTTGAAACTCTAAATCGCCTGTTTTATTTGAAATCAAATCCAATATTACTTGAATTGCTCCTTTGGAGATTTTTATTGTTTTTCCGTTTTCTTCAATTAAGGCTTCGGTTCTTTTCACCACTGGATCAAAAGGACTGAATTTTTGCACTTGATAATTACTTGAGACTCCATTCATTTCTTTAAATTTACTAAAAAATGCATCGTCGATTGGATCCTTATCTTCCTCTCTCGAAGATAAAACGCCATATAAAATAACATCCTTTACAGTATAAGTATCAAAAGCAATAATTTCGCCGATAGAAATCTCGTTTTTCGTAATAGTTCCCGTTTTATCTGAGCATAATATATCCATACCTGCTAATTCTTCAATAGATAATAATCTCTTTGCAATGGCTTTCTTTTTCGCAAGATCTGCCGCACCAATTGCCATTGAAACCATTAATACTGCTGGAAGAGCAACTGGAATGGCCGCTATTATTAATACTAATGCAAATTGTAACAATTCGAAAAACTTTTCAAGTCTTATCAATCCAACTATAAAAACAATTGTAACTAAAACAACTGCTAATATAATTAAATAATTACCGATCTTAACAACCGCTTTTTGAAAATGGCTTTTCTTCTTAGCTTCAGATACTAAAGAGGTTGTTTTACCAAAAAAAGTATTTAAGCCCGTACCAACTACGATTCCATTCATTTCTCCTTTTCTCACTATTGCTCCTTCAAAAGCTATAGCCGACTGTTTCTTATCTACTGGTAAGGATTCTCCTGTAAGTACAGACTCATCTAATGTAAGATAATCGCCTTCAAAAAGTTTGATGTCTGCAGGGATAATATCACCCAATCGAACTCGAATCACATCTCCAGGCACTAAATCCCGTGCGGGTAAGGCTATCCATTTATTATCTCTAAGTGTCCTGGCGTTTAACGCTAATTTTTCTTTTAAAAGTTCCACGGCGTTATCTGCTTTTTTTTCTTCCCAGAAGCGAACAAAAGCATTGATTAAAAGCATGGCAATGATAAGGGCAAAATCGTCCCAATGTTCGATTAGAATCGATAAAACAGCTGCAATTTCTATCATCCAAGGAATAGGACCCCAGAAGTTTTCCAAGAACTGTTTTAAAGAACTTTTTTTTACATCGATAATTTCGTTTGGACCATAGAGTTCTAAACGCTTTTTAGCTTCAGCTGAAGTAAGCCCTTTATCTTTAGTTTCAAGTAGGTCGAATATTTCACTTATTTCCGCTTCTTTAGCTTCTTCGGTTTTTATTATTTGTTGCATTTTTATTCACCAATATAGTTTTAAGGTCATTATACAAACTCTAGATTTGATTTTTAAACATTTGGTTAATAAAAATAAGATTCAAGCTTTCCTTGGCTTATATTTATTGAGAAATTTCACGCTAAATATTAAAATTATTGTAATAGAATTAAAAGTTAAACGCATTAAATCTAACTCCTTTATCTTTGATTTAAAGGAAATTTTTCATTAATAATTTGACTTAAGAATTTAAACCCTAAGGTTTAAATTTCGAATGGACTGACGGAGTATTAACAATCGCACTTTCAATTATCGGTTTAGCCTATATTTTTTATCATGTCAATTTTCTGCTGAAGAAATAGGAACTATGGGATCAAGAAACTTTATTGATGCATTTGTTTCAAATTTTCCTAAAGATAAGACTTTTCAATTCAATTTCGATATCTTGAGAGTTTTTAATAAATATGAATTTTATCTAAAGACAAATATAACGATGTTTTATAAATTTCAAAATAAAACTCTGGAGGTATTAGGGATTTTATTTTTACTATTAAATTTTCCACTGTCATTTCACTTACTTGGGGGTGTTTTTCTCCTAAATCGTGGTCATTTTTATGAAGAAAAATTGTGATTTCTATTTTTAAATTAAAGGATTTAATCTTGCTAACAACTTCTTCGAGATATTTCAAAGCTTTATCGTATTTTTCGACATCTTGAAGGTCGATAGTAAAGAAGATCTCTTCGGTATCATGCAAATATTTATTAAAATTTGCTAAATATTGGTTTATATAATTTTCTTGCCCACCAAGCTCCCATAAAACGAAACGGGATTCTCCTTTTTGTAATACTCTAATATTTTCCTTGATAGTAGGAACTAAAGAATAATAATCTAAAATATTGTCTTGTCCCGATAGATTTAGAATCAAGGACGATTTTCCACTATTTTCCAAACCCAATACAAGTATCTTCTTTTTTTTTGCATCTTGTTTGTTCGTCTTATCGTTCATTTTAAAAATCCATATGATCCTGCTATAATTATTAATAAATCATTCCAATATGTCAATATTATTCGAATTCGAAAGTTTATGATATTTATTTTTGTGCTGCTCAATGATGTAAGAATTTATGGCTGAAATGACTCTAAAGATATTCTTATTTTTTATGTGGTAATATTTGAGATTATCTTTTCTCTCATAAAATATCATGTCAACTTGTTCTAATTGTTTCAGTTGTTGAGAAGTAAAAGATTGACTAATATTGAGTGCATTTTCTATATTTTTTGCGGTCTTTCCTCCTTTTTTCAAATACTTAATAATCCCTAATTTGTATGGATCGCTTAATATTTTCAAGAATTCGGCTGAAGATTTGGTTAATTCGTCCATTTTTATATGCAAACTCAATTTAATTAGAATTAGAACCTCAACTTAATGTGAGGAGATTTGATAAATAAATATTAGTCTTAAAATTTATAATTTTCCAATATTGCGATATTGCGGATCCGCAATATTTAAATATCGAAGTTATTTAATATTATAATAAACCTTACATAATAAAAACAATGATATAAATGAAAAAATACATAGATTTTGATAAAATCGAAAAACAAGTATATATAAATTACTTTTTAGAGGATTACAAGATAAATCTTAAAATACCATTGGAAGAAGTAAAAAACCAAGATAGGTTAATGAAAATCGATAATTTTAGATTAGATCATAATGTTTTTCTTACAGAATTTTAAATAAATAAGGACAAAATAAAAAATAAAGAGATGAGTATATGGAAGCTTCACATTATAAATTAGACGAAATTGATAAACAAATTGTTGAAATTTTACAAAAAAAACCGAATACCACATATACAACTATCGCAAAAAAAGTTCATCGAAGCCAACCAACTGTTGGACAAAGGATTAAACGATTAGAGGAATATGGTTTTATATCTTACCAAGTAGGGATGAATCTAAAAGATATTGATATGTATTACGCCAAAGTCGAGATTAAAACAAATATTCCAGGATCAATTAATCCAATTATTCAAGAGTGCCCCCATATTTTACGCGTCTTCGAATTGAGCGGTACGAATAATTTTGAGTTCATTATTGTTAGTGAAAACTTAAGAGACCTTGATAAAATCGTGAACTACCATTTTAGAAACAATCCTGATGTAAAGAATGTCAAGATGGAAATAATTCTTAATGTGTATGACAATTTTATTGTTCCAATTGAATTAGTAACGAGTACATGCAAATGTACATTATGAAGTTTACAAATAAAAAATAAAGAGGTGATGATTGACGAAAATTCAAAATAAAGAAATTGATCATAATTCGCAACTTAAAACAAAAATGAAAAAAGAAAATTTTTGCTCAAATCCACATATTATTGAAAGTAGAGGCTATAATGTATGTACAAGTTGTGGAATGGTTCATTCGAGAGTAATTGAGAAAAAACCTCGAGTTGCTTTTACATCGATGGAAAAAAAAAAAAGGCAAATAAACGAAAAAGTATATTTGCCAATAGGACCACGAACAGTCATCATCGGACATAAGGATTCAAACGGTAATTATCTCTCACCCAAAGCTAATATGGATTTCTTAAGACTTGCTAAAATAAATCGAGGTCTCGTGAACGGATATGAGCGTAATTTATGGATTGCCATGGAGATATACAGTCGCTTTAAATCGTTAATCTTAATACCCGATCACATTGAAAAAGATCTTTTTAAGATATATAGATATGTGGCAAGAAGAAAAATGACTCGAGGTCGAGGCATTGAAGCATTACTTTCGGCATCAATTTTTTGTGCTTTTAGAATTAACGGCGTCCCGCTTATTTTAGACGATATAATCGATAAAACAAATATTACTCGAAAGGAGCTTTTAAGCAGTTTCAAACTATTATACGAGAAAGTCTTACCGTTTTTGAATTATAAGGTAAAGTCTATGAATCCTATAAGATATGTGGATAAACTTGCAGAAGAACTCGGACTTTCTATGAGATGTAGACACATTGCCGTGGATATCATTGAATGTGGACAAGATAGGGGTTTTATAACATCGGGTAAAGATCCTAAAGGGATTGCAGCAGCGTCCCTATATTTATCGGCGAAAATATGCGAAGAACCCCGATTTCAAAAAGATATTTGCAAGCTCGCACACATCACGGAAGTCACAATGAGGGCTAGGATGCAAGAGCTAATGCAAATCCATCCAGTTCTTGTTAGGGGATAATACTAAAAATTTAAAATAATTAATCAACCTTTTTCAAATATTAAAACTAAATAATTAACTAAAATTAACCCTTGATAGCATTTTTCATCACTTTTTGCGTGCTCTGGCTATTTCTTCCAATTCACTTTCTATCAGTTGAACACTTGAAATTCCAGGAAAAATATGGGAAGATAAAAGCTGACAAAATTACTCGATCTCTTGGAATGATTTCGGGATGGGGTTTTTTTGTAGTCTTGTTTTTTTTGTGGATTACGCCCCAACCACAATATTTTCTTCCTTTAAAAGGGGTATTTTTGATAGTCGTGCCATTATTGAACAAGCCTATTTCGATTATCCACCTTTTTATTTCCATACCAATTATTGCTATAGGGGCTTACTTAGGAATTGCAGGGGTAAAAGGAACCACCTTGAAAGTATCAGAAAGTCATAAGACCGACAAGATCGTCTCTTCTGGTATCTATTCGAAAATAAGGCACCCTCAATATCTTGGAGCAGTAATATCTCACTTGGGGATTAGCATCCTGCTTTCTGCGTTATTCGCTGTATTAGTTACTCCTTTCGTGCTTTTATATAATTTTTTCGTTGCTTGGAAAGAGGAAAAAGAGCTTAAAAACGAATTTCCAGGAGAATACGAAATCTATATTCGAAAAGTTCCGATGTTCTTTCCTAAAATGCGAAAGCGATAATTTATTTTGAAATTAATTGGAATCAGTTGCTATCGATTCTGCCTTTTCCTTATAGTACTTGCGCTGGCATAAATTATCGCAAAAGATGGGTTTGAGAAGATTGAGCCATTCTTCTTTTAATTCGTGAATTTTTAAATAGCTATGGTCCTTATTAAATTTGTGAAGATCGATGATACTATCACAAAATGCACATTCTCGAGTCCTTACAAGCTCTTCAATGGCTTCGATTTCTTGGACTTTTAAGTATTTAAAACACTCACAACAGTGGAATTCAAGAACCGGGCTTTGCCAAAGTTCGAGCACTTGTTCGGGTGCAAAATCTAGGTTGTCGCTTAGGAAATCATATATGTTTAAGGATTTTTCACATGCATAACACTTCCTCTCTTTGAAATCGTTCGTTTTTTGAACGAGTGTGCGCAATTTCTTTATCTTTTCCCAGAGTTGAGAGTTATTTAGTTTTCGAAAAAACATCGAGACCAAGCATACCCCGTAAAATACTCTTTAATACCTAATTTAAGTAAATTA
>JAEOUI010000072.1 GCA_016839425.1 Promethearchaeota archaeon | reverse complement strand
CTATCTTCAACTTCTCCTCTTACTTTTGCGGGATACCCAAGAGGTGTAAGTCCAAGCACCCGAAATTCTTCAGGTATTTGTAAGGCTTTTTTAATATCGTCTTCGTTAAAAAAACCAATCCAACAGGAGGCTAATCCTTCAGCTGTAGCCGCTAAAATAATGTGCTCAAAACAAATTCCGAAATCAATTGGATAATATTTCATTCCATTTATATTCGTTCCAGAACCTTTTTCTGAGATACAGCCCACAATATACATTGGAGCGTCTGCAAATTTATTTTTTTGCCCTACTGCGTCCCAAATCATTTTGACTTTATCGGGATCTTGAACGATAAGATAATGCATCCCTTGCATATTTGCCCAAGTTGGAGCTAAGCGAGCACAATTAACAATTTTAGTGATTTGTTCCCTAGTAGGCATTTCGCGTTTGAAAATTCGATAAGATCTACGCTTTCTTATGACTTCATAAAAATCCATTATGAATTCCTCATTCTAAATATAAAATAGATTATTAAAAATTATTTATTCAAAAGAATGTAATGATTGTTTAAAATTTTTTTGTTAAAAATCTATTGCTCGCTTATAAAAAATATAATTTGGGAATAATCATCAAATATTTTTGATTTAATCATAAATAATTAACTTGTTAACATTTAATTTATTCGAGGATAACATTTATAAACGAAAGTGCTTCATCTTTTATCTAATCCAAAAGTGGTGACTTGAGACTTTTTGATTAGTGAAATTTATTCTATCAACTTTCGCGTCGTTTAAAATTAGAGGAAATAATATGAACGAAATATATAGAGCTCGTCTGAGAGAGAAAAAAGAACCAGAAATTCAAAATTCTAATAAACAATGTTGCGATAACCCTAATATAGAATCTAAGGATGGAAACAAAGTTTGCATGAATTGTGGAATGATATCTGAGAGGACTTTTGTCGGGAACGAGAGAAGAGCTTACACAGTTGAAGAAATTCAAAACAGGCGAAGAACCGAACCCAGATGGAGAGATTTTGGACCAAGAACTATGTTACCGACCACAAAAATCGATTCTAAAGGTAAATCACTTGGACCAAAAGAACAAGCCTTATTTTCTAGATTATCGAAAATACAAAATTCTTTAATATCAAGCATTGAAAGGAACTTTTGGGAAGCAAAACCCAAATTAAAAATGCTCACATCAAAGCTTAACATACCAGAATACATTTCAGATACCGCCTGGAAGATATATAGTGTCGTAGCGAAGAAAAAATTAACTATGGGAAGATCAATTAACGGTTTCATATCAGGGTCGCTCTACGCGGCTATTAGAGTACATGATTTTCCGCGATTATTAGATGAAATTTGCGAGGCATCCTTAACACCACGAAGAACTGTCCACAGAAGCTTGGCAATGATTATTCGCGAAGTGCTTCCTGAACTTAACTTATCTTATCAACCAATTACAGCTGAAAAGCTGGTATTTCGATTTGGAAACGAGTTAGACCTACCCATTCAAATTCAAAAAAATGCAATTAACCTGCTTATAGAGGCGTCAAAGAATGGTTTAAAAAGAACTGGAAAGGATCCAAAAGGACTGGCAGCTGCTTGTATTTACATTGCAGCAAAAGAAGGGCTCGTGAGAAAAACACAAACAAAAGTCGCAGATATTGCAAAAATAACAGAAGTAACCTTACGCAGTAGAGCAAAGCAAATAAAACATAAGCTCAATTAATGATTTCTTTGTTATATTCTTTTTTATTTAGATTTTTCAATATTTTGTTCCATTTCTTGTGCTCGTTCTATTTTTAAACTCTTATTTAACCCACCAGCAGCAATTACAATACCCAATATCGTAAATCCACAGAAAGTATACATTATAACATTCCATAACACGACGACGAAAGAAGGAGTGGATGATGGATCTAATAAAATGGATTCAAAAGTTACATTCTCGGATCCTAAAGAAACTATTTGATTTTGCAATAAATATAAATATTCCATTTGAATAAACGCTCCAATTAAAATAGATAAGCCATAAATGATACAATATTTTGACAAGTATTCAATGTTAAATTTTCTTTTAGAAACTAGTTGATAATATAAACTTCCTATTAATACGAAACAACAAGATAAAACTATTAAGAAAACCCAACTTAGAAGACCAGCAAGGTTGAATTGTTCTGAAAACATGAAAGATAGCACAAAATATTGTTTTGAAAGAAATATTATCGGCGTAAAACTTATTATAATAAGTGATATTAGTTCAAGCGTTGAGAAAATGATCAAACCAGCACTTAATACTTTTAAATACTTATCAATTATAACGCGATCCAATTTTTAGCACCTGTTTTCCATGATTTAAAAATAAAAATAATATATTTTAACTTAAATTAAAATAATTTAAAAATTATCATGTTTATTGGATAGATGAAGGACCAATTTAGGACAGATTATATTGAGTGAAAAAAAGAAGGGTTGGGAGTG
>JAEOUI010000071.1 GCA_016839425.1 Promethearchaeota archaeon | reverse complement strand
CTTGCTTTCCCGTGCCTATCTTCTTTTCGTAAAGGTTTAATCCCGATGTTTTTTCCGACACGATTAAATACTTTATATTCATAATGTCATCAAAAACATTAAGAAGATTTTTTTTTTTCTCGTCATATCGTCTTTTGGTTACTTTAATCCCTTGGTATCCTGATATTCCAACAATAATTGACGCAACGATAGCAACAATTATTCCTACGAGCATTACAGGATCTATCTTGAAGGGGAGTTCAGGCACGAAAACGGTAAATATTTGGGAAATTGCTGCTCCATGAGTTTGATTATTCCAAAATATCAAGAGTTCCCACAATCCTTCATGGGAATTCTGAGGAATCAGATAAGTATACTCAAATAAACCCGATACATCTTCGATAATGCTATTATTCCTCTCGAAACCGTTTGGATTAAAAATTTTGATAGTAATATCACCCAACGGTGTAATCATGGAAAATTCTAAATCTGTCCCTGCTTTAATCGTATTTAAAGATTCTGGAAATTCAAATGATAAGTTAATTTGAGACGCTGTGGCTTCAATCTTCCAATTTGATTCGTCTGTAATTATGCTACTATTTAATATTTTAAGCGTGTTATTTGATATAAGTATAGATGGGAGAGTGGTTATGTTTACATCATCTCGAAATATTGATACAAAATTCCAGTCAAATAATGAAAAATCAATGTCTATTTGATAATTGTAATAAATCGTCCTATTCACAGAAAATTCAAAATTCCATTGTACATCAACATTATCTTCTATTGTTACCGTATCTATAATTACTTTTATTCTTGTTAGATTAAACATGTAATTTAACGTAAAATTTACTATAAAGTAATTGAGCGTATTAATACTAGTTGTAATTCTTTGATCGAATAAAGAAAGATTACAGGTAGTATTTAGATGTCCCAATCCCGAAATAGAATCGTTATTAATTTCATAGACATTTTGATTAATTTCCACAGTTAAATTAATTTCTTCTGGATAAAACGATTTGTTATATGATTGAACCACTTTATATAGAAGGGTTTTGTTTTCATATATCACCCAATCTGCTGGAAGAACATCCTTAGAATATTCTCCATAAGGCAAATCGGGTGTTAGAGGTTGTGCTTCAGCATTATGATACCAATAGACTGTAATATCGCCATTTAAATAGGATCTTTCAGTACCGTTTATTATCAAAGAATAATTTCCTTCGTCAAGAGTAAGAGGATTTGAATTAAAATCTTGAAAATACCACCCAGCTGAAGTTGAAATGTTTAAATCAGTGGTTTTGTATATATTACCGTATGGTTTAGATATAGATGTGTCATAATCACGTACTTGGAAAGTAATATTCTCTGTTGTAGCGTCGGGATGTAAATATCCATATATATAAATTCCGAAAATTGTGGTTTTCTTTGTTAATATTAATGGAGTATTTAAACCAAGTATAAACTTTTGACTATTACTATAGTACATGTGTGTATGATCGTTAGCTTGATCTTCCAGAGTTTTTATTTCTTTATCCAATCTTATATTAGAAAAATTGAATTCGATGTTATTAATCCTCCATTCCGGTTGAAATAATTCTATTTTAAATGAGGAAACATTTTCTATCTTTCCTTTAATTTGACTAGATTCTTGTAAATTGATATTATTAAAGTTCAATTCTAATGGACTATTATTAATCGCTCCTTGGGTATTATTAAATAGATTTAAACTTATCAATGAAAATAACATCAAGGGTATTATAATTAGAAATATTCTGGATTTTTTTCCCATTGGCGAATTCAACTTCCTCATTTGAATAATTGATCAATTATGCAAATAGATAAGAATTATTAATAAGATGATCCTTATTCCTTATAAATTCCCTCCTTTAAACAGGAAGAAAAGTCATTAAAATATATTTTTTTTCTGATTTTAAAAATTTTAAAGTGATTTCAAGAGCATCTCAGATATATCCATAATTTGAATTTTTTCCTTATCGATATCGTCTAATCCGTGTTCCAATCCTAATTCGCACAGTGGACACGCGGATAAGATAATGGAAGCTCCCGTCTCCTTGAGCTCGTTAATTCTTAATGACGCTTCTTTTAAGGCTATATTCTTGTCTGCCCAATGGAGGGTTCCGCTCCAACCACAACAATGGGTGTTTTCTTTATTGCAAATTGGTTCTACGAGCTTTATATTAGGGATAATATTTATGATCTCTCTTATGGAAGTCGTATCGGCTTGGTTTCTAGCAAGATGACAAGGATCGTGAATGGTAATTGCTTCCGAATTGGGTTGATCTTGATCTTGTTTTTTTAGCGTTAATTTTCCTTTCTTGATCAATTGATTAACGAATCTTGCTATATGATATATTTCAACATTTTGAAGTTCTATGCCCTCTTTTTTATACCGTTTAGTAAGAGTTTCAACGCATCCAGGACAATCTGAAATGATTATTTTCGCACCCGTGCTTTCGATTATATCTTTATTCTTATTCGCTAATTCTTTTCCAATTGACAAGTCCCTGATGTTAAAAGCAGGAGCTCCACAACAAGTCTTTTTTTCGAGATTAGTAGAAAAGTTCACTCCTGCTTTTTTAAGTATTTGAATGTAAGCGTTTACCATGTTAGGAAATTTCATAGATTGACAGCCGATATAATAATACACTTCGTCATTTCCGTTCGTTTCAATATTTTCAATTCCTTTTTCCCTATAGGTCTTGAAAATGTCTATTTCCTCGATAGTATTCGTTTTTTTAAGCTTCTCTATCTGTTTTTTACAATAGTCGGGCATCAAATCCTTGCCATTTAAGTCCTCCCGAACCGTTTCAAGTAGGGATACGACGGAAAAATCGAATGGACACCAAATCTTACAATTTTCCTCGCTCGTACACTTGTATATCAAATCAACGAACGCCTTGTTTTCTTCTAAGGACGGATTAATTTTACCCAACGAAAGAAAATACCCAATACGAGATTTAAAAGCGGGGCTCATGGTTTCTGTTTGTGCGGCTTGTAAGGAACCACAATCGAAACGACACATATTTGGACAGAGCATGCAATTTATCAAGTTTTTTACATCCGCCTTATATTCTCCCTCGGGGTAAAAGTTTTTCTCTTTTGAGGCCAAATTTTTTAAAATCTGAGCTTTTATCTTCCTATCCGCCTTCGATATTAAAGGCACGATCCATTTATACTTTTTCAATGTATCCATTATGGTCATTTTTAGCTTTCTCCTTCATTAATTTTCCACAAACTATCAAAAACCTTCCCGGGATTTATAATATTGTTTGGATCTAATAAATTTTTGATTTTTTTGAGAGTTTGATATCCATTAAAACCCCATTCGTTTTGCATCCAATGCGAACGATTTATTCCAACTCCGTGATGATGTCCGAACGATCCACCTGCTTCTAAAGCTGCTTTGATGGTAGTGTTCCAACACTCTTGATAAAACTCAAATTCTGTCATTCCTTTTGGAGGTACTCCGCCAAATGTGAAATAATATCCAACGCCGTTAGGGTAAAAATGAGACACATGTGCTGAAATTAATACATTACCTGTTATTTTACTAGTAGCCTCTACTACTGATTGGTATAAATCGGCAGCCTTATCCCACATCACTGCAACTTCAATAGTGTCTGCCACAATCTTGTAAGGGGGAAACATTGAAGATTCCTTCACGCTGAATCTCGTTTCGAACCAGTGTTCAACGGGCTCCTTTCCACAATCAATGCCTCCTGTTGCTTTGCAGGTTTTTTTCACACTCTCCTCTTCCAAATCAACTAGACTTGAGTTCCCCTCACAGACAAATACTACCATTACTCTATCTCTTGCCTTTTCCACGAGTTCGAAATGTCTACTGGTTTCGGCTTGATCGTATATTCGAATAACTCCTGGGTAAATCATTTTTCTCAATATAAGCCTACATGTCTCTAAAGCCTCATTCATTCTAGGAAAAGAGAATGATATAAGAGTTCTCTTTTCTGGATAAGGCCAGATTTTTAAAGTTGCTTGGGTGACAATCCCTAATGTGCCTTCGTTTCCAAGAAATAACTTTCCGAGTTGAGGTCCCGTTGAAGCACCTGCTGTCGTCTTGAAATTCACTATTTCACCTTGAGGGAGTACAACTTCCAATCCAATAACGATATCTTCTATCTTTCCATATTTTGTAGAGAATTGACCTGCAGCTCGATGGGCGATCCAGCCTCCTACTGATGATGTATAAATCGATTGAGGTATGTGTCCACTTGTATAGCCTCTTGCGTTAAGATCTCTCTCTAAATTCATGCCGTTCGCTCCTGCCTCAACTGTCACGGTTAAATTCTTATCGTTTATTTCAAGGATTTTATTAAACTTCTTCATGTCCAAGATGATGCCTCCAAAAATGGGGATTGCACCTCCCACAACGCCTGAACCTTCAGCATAAGGCACGATAGGGACTTTAAAATCGTTTGCAACCTTAATAACAGCAGAAACCTGCTCAGTAGTGTGTGGCCAAACAACAAAATCCGGTAAGGCTGCTACTTTCCCTTCAATCATCCAATTTAGCGAAATTAATGTGGAATCGCTTGAATACGCAAGTAGGTCGATTTCTTTGCAACTAACATTGTCAGTACCTAAAATTTCCCTTAATTTTTCTTGAACAATTGATTTGTCTTTAATCTGGGTCTTTTGTCCCTTGTAGATGTGTTCAAAATTCTCGAGATTCATTATAATTCTGTTTTTCTTGGTAATTATTTGTAAAATATATTACCTAGATTATAATTAATACTTTTTTCTGAAATATTATAAAATTAACAAAAAAAAATGAATTAATATATAGTTTCTCCCGTAATCTTGTTTACCTTGTAATGCCTCAAATGAGGCGAAATTTGCGTCATGCTCTCGCTTGCCATGATTTTACTAACAACTTTCTCTGGGAATAGATATTTCGCTAAATGATATATCATGTGCTTGGTTTCTATGCAATTAAACAATTTAAGGGATTCACAAGAATAAAAAAGCTCACTTACTAAATCAAAATTTGTATCTCCTGAAAAATCAAGAAATTCTAGATTTCTGTATATTCTGGGCACGATACTCCCTAATAAATCGTAATCTTTAAGCTTGTCTAATGTATTCCTCATGTAATTCACGAATAGAACGTAATATGTCGATTCGGAAGTTACAAATCCGTCCCGGTATTGCTTAATTCCTTCTGGAGTGATACGCATCTCGATTTCGTCGTAGATGGCTTCAATTTTTTGAGATTCAATTTTTTGAGAGAGTCCTAAAAGGGCGTAGATCTTTAATATAACGACGAGTTGGGAAGTTTCAAAGTCCTTGAAATAGTTTGGTTCGAGTATTTTTGGGTCCTCTTTTATGAGTTTTGCAATTTTCTCGTCGTCTAACCAGAGTTTTACGATCTCAGTTGATTTTAAGAAGTAATAAAGCCTATCTGTAGCTTCAAATAATGGTGCCTCGAACTCGTCTATACCTTCTTCGAATAAGTTTAGCAAGAAGCTATTAATTTTTTCTTTGTCAATTTTTATATTCAAATGGCTAGCAAGATAAATTCCACAGAAGTATAGATCGGGATTTCGTAAAGTAATTAAAGGAAATGAGGTTAACCACTCTTCAATGGTTTTTTCAAGATAAGTCTTAATGTGCGAAAAATCAAATTCGTTTTGAAGGTGAAAGAAATCTATTATGCGATAGATGGAATAAACTAGTTGAAGTTTATCTCGAGGATCCTTTAAGTCTTCTAAAATCTCAATCTTTTTCTTGTTATCCAAGAATTTCTCAGTTATTTTTTCTTGAATGTAAATGTATTTTCTCAAGTTTTCAACTTTTTCCGGAGATTCTTGAATTAACTTTTTTAAATTTCTGAGCTCCAAGATAAATTCGGTAGGAAAAAAACCCTTGTATTTAAGATTAAGAATTATGAGGGCGGCCTTGCTTTCAACTAAATAATCGATGATCTGTTCCAAAAAAAGCTCGTAAACAATAGGAGAAAATTCTTTGGAATATATTTTTAACATCGATGTAATTTCTTCAAAATGACCTTCCTGTTTTACGAGAAGCTCTTCTTGAAAATAATTCTCAATTTTTTCCTGTTTAAATCCAATTTTCATCAATTCTTCTTTTAATATGAAAAGAATTTCTTGTTGAGCGCTATTATAATTTAGGTCTTTCAGGTTCTTTTTTTTTAAATAATCATTAATCTTTTCGTGAAAAAATATATCGATCGTGTTGTAAAACTCTGGCATGCTTTCAAAATAAAGGTCCAAACAGTTAAATAAGCCTTGAAATATCAGTTTTCACACCTTGTTTAAAAAAACTCATAATATATTCATAATAAAATAATATTTAGGATGGAAAATTAAAGTTCATTAATTAAATAAATAAGTGATTAATTAATAATTTTTTTTAAGAAATCGTGTGAACAATAATGTGTGGGATATTCGGAATAATCACAAACCTAAATATTGAAGTGGGTAAGGTTGCATTAGAAGGAATAAAACGCTTGGAATATAGAGGGTACGACTCCTGTGGAATTGTCAGTCAACACGAGGGAAAGTTATATGTGAAAAAAGACGCAGGAAAAATAAATACGATTAACAAGAAATTAGAATTAGACAAATTTCCTGGAAAAATAGCCCTGGCTCATACAAGATGGGCAACTCATGGAGCGCCTACGAAAGTAAATAGTCACCCTCATTTTGATTGCATGGAAAAAATTGCAGTTGTTCATAACGGAATAATTGAGAATTTCCTTGAATTAAAGGAGCAATTAAAAAAAAAAGGACACGTGTTTATATCCGATACCGATACTGAAGTAATTCCTCATTTGATAGAGGAACACGAGAAAAAGGGCTTATGCTTTCAAGATGCTGTGTTTGAGGCCTTAAGGCAATGCGAAGGTGGATATGGTGCTGCGATTTGCCACGCCGATAATCCTGATAAAATTATCGTTGTTCGAAAAGAATCGCCATTAGTAATTGGAGTGGAAGATGGTAAAACGACAGATTGTGCTTCAGATATTCCTGCTTTTTTACCTTATACTCGAAAACATTATGTGCTTGGAGACGATGAATTGGCCGTTTTAAAACCTGGAGATGTGGATTTTTACGATATAAAAACGAAAAAGGTTCTCGAAAAAAATCCTCATACCATTGATTGGAGCGTTGATGCTGCTGAGAAAGGCGGATATAAGCACTTTATGCTAAAAGAGATATTTGAACAGCCTCAAGCACTCCAACGCACGCTTACCATACCGAAGGAGGATCTAAGAGCTTTCGCAGAATCGTTAGTGGCGGCTAAAACCATCTACATAACAGCTGCAGGAACCTCTTTCTATGCTTCTCTTGCGGGTAAATTTATTATCTCAAAATTTTTAGGAATTCATATTCAAGAACTTGAATGCTCGGAATTTCAAACCCAGTTGTCTGGATGCTTAGAAAATAATTCAGTAATACTTGCGATATCACAATCAGGAGAGACGATTGACACGATTGAAGCAATACGATGGGCAAAAGAAACCGCTAACGCCACGATTTTATCGATTACGAATGTAGTGGGATCTTCCATTACCCGTTATTCTGACCATACGATTGTTACGCGCGCAGGACCTGAAATTGGAGTTGCTGCTACGAAAACATATACGACTCAAGTCCTCTCGTTGGCAATGATAGGGCTCGAGATCGCACGGATTAAAAAAATTGAATCTTCCGATGATATTATAAGTTACGAAAAAGCTCTTTCAGATGTTCCAAATATTGTTAAAAAATTCCTTCAAAATAATGCCGAGCACATAAAAGAGATAATGAAGGGATTAGAAAAAATAAAATTTAAAAAAATAAAAAAAATAGGAAACGAAGATTTGGGCAAAAAACTCAACAATAAACACAACTTTTTCTTTTTAGCAAGAGGAATATCAATAGCAACTGCAAAAGAAGGGGGTTTAAAAATGAAAGAAGTTGCGTGTAGATTTATTGAAGGTTATTCAGCAGCACACGCAAAACACGGTCCTATTTCGTTAGTGAGAAACGGATTTCCCATTATTTTTATTGCTCCTCCAGATGACACTTACACGAGATTAATCGGTAATGTAGCAGAATTTAAGGCAAGAGGGGGAAAGATTATATCTCTCGTCGTAGAATCTGACACCATAATATCAGAAATGAGCGATATAACCGTAAGGATACCACAGCCTGCTGATAAATTTCATAATCTCTTGAGTCCCATTACTTTTATTCCAGCATTACAACTATTAGCGTATTATGCAGCACTTGACGCTCATCTTGATCCCGATCAACCAAGAAATTTAGCAAAAACAGTAACGGTCCATTAATTTATTATTATCTCAAGATATAATATTTTAAACCTAATGTAATTAAGGATGTACATAAATATCAAATATGTGTGCTTTCCACGGATCTAGATCTACATAAAGCCCATAATTACTTATATTTGAACCTTGATAGATATATACTTTCTTGTTCAATACATCTTCAAAAACCCATTCTTCATTATTAAATTCAATTCCATCAATTTTCACATGGGCAATAGAATTATCAGATCCATAATTAACTACAATAAGATGATTTCTTTCATTAAATTGCCATAAATAAGCAATTATATTTAAATTAACTTCATTGAACTTTTTTATTGGATTAATTTCGCACAAATTCCATTTTCCAAAAGTAAAATCATTATTTGAAGTAATTTCAAGTAAATTTTCATAAAATTCTTTAAGCTCTGTATCCATTTCCTCTAAAGGTTCTCTTCCTAGTTGGATTGGTAGCTTTTTTGAATATCCCTCCGTTTGTCCATCAAATATCAGAGGGGCTCCTGGTAATGTGAGTATTATTGAAGCCGCTGCCATAGATTTTCTTTTTCCAAAGGCGAAAATTGCCCTTTGTTCGTCGTGATTCTCTATAAATCTTACCAATCTTCGTTGAAAATCCCATTCCGCATTGAGATGCGCCTTTATGGATTGCACATTGCCTTGTATTAATCTATCATATAATCGCTTATCATAACAATAATCAAATCCTTGCTGTTGCAAGCGCCATTCTAAGTCCCAATAAACTTCTGCTATGAATATGAAATTTGGATGGTGTTTTTTCACTTTAGATATGATTTCTTCCCAGAAATCTATATTAGGGGGATTTCCAACTTTATCACCCCATGTATTCTTGAAGACTTCGTTTATCAAGAGCATTGCCATGTCACAACGAACACCATCAGCTTTTGTTGCAATATTTAATAGAGTGTTGATGGCAATTTGACGTGTTTCTGAAGAAAAGGCGTTAATCTGGACTGTATCGGTCCAAGGTGCAAAATAAGGGTCCTTTCCATGAGCATACACTCTTCCACGCTTTGAAAAAAACTCTGAAGGGTTCGCTTTTAAATCTTCTTGATTGCCTGAAAGAAACATTTCCGGCTTGACGAATATCAAGTGATTGTCTATGGATAAATGATTTGGAACATAATCCAATAATAATAATTTTTCTTTTTCTAATAATCTGTGCCGAAAGGCGGATAAACCCACTTCTCCTCCTAAAATAGAATCAACGCGATAATTATATATAGAATAAGGCGAACCTATAACATCGCTGGGTGTAAAATCGCTTAATATATTCTTATATTCTGCTTGTAAAAATGGATTTTTGGAAGCAATTTCTTTCCCTTCAGCACTTCTTTCCCAAACGCCCATTAACCATATTATATCAAAATTTTTGAACTGATTTTCGATAATTTCAGGTGGAATGTTAAATAGAGTTATGGACTTTTTATATTTAGAAGATAATCGCTTCAACCAAGGCAATGTATTAATTTCTAATATTTTTGGATGTTTGGTTCGTGAGTTTGATTTAAATGTGGGTGATTTCAAAACCTAGTTTCTCTACTTATGAGTTTATTCTTTAATGATTTCTATAAAGTTACATATTGTATAAAACATTCTCTTGTTCACATCCATTTCTAAAGATCGTTTCCAGATAATTTTCCAATTTCAATTGGTTCGTACCATATAATTTCTACTGATTTTAACTTATTAATGGAATTAGGTAATTTTTTCAAGTTTTTACAATATGAAATATTCAATAATTTTAAATTATCCAACTCTCCAATGGAATCTGGTAGTCGAGTAAGATTTGAACAACTTTTTATCTTTAAAACTTCTAGCTTTTTAAGATTTCCAATAGTATTGGGAAGTTCATGTAACATTGAGTACCATCCATCGCTTCCTAACTTTAATTCTCTCAGATTTATCAAGTCTCCAATTGAATTAGGAAGCGTTTCAATATAATAACAATTGAATAAGTCTAAAACTTCTAATTTTTCCAATGATCCAATGCTTTTAGGTAATTTTGATAAAAAAGTGCTATTCCTTAATTTTAATTTTTTATTATAATCTTCGCAACGAACCCCCCTTATTTTCGGATCCTTGTCCGAAATTAATAGATTCTCTAGAATACCAAAAATTTTTTTGTTTTTATTGAAAGTTCGAGAATTAATTTTAACGATTCTTCAATTATATGAGCCGAATCTAAAAGCTCTAAAACGGTTTTAATGCTTTAATTGTCTGATTATGGCTGATCCTTTTATTTAAGTAATCATTGCGCAATTTTTTCAGATTAAAATATCATTTGTATTTTTATCAAATAGAATTTTGAGTATTGGTTTTATCCATAGTTGATATGCAATGCTAAATTTTAAATCCTTTCAAAGGAAATTTGATTAATCATATTCACGAGTAAAAAATGAAAATAAATGATTTCACTCTTATCTTAATAATTCACTTCCATTTTCGCAAATAATCTCTAATAATTCCATTTTTTTAATAGATTCTGGTATTTTTTTCAAATTCTTACAAAAAGAAATATCTAATGTTTTAAGACGAGGTAGGTTCCCGAGAGAATCGGGTAATTGTTCCAAATTTAAACAATTTTTAAGATTAAGAACTTCGAGATTAGTATTATTACCAATGCTTTTAGGAATGGATTTTAATCTCATCTTGAAGTAATCACCGCAAATTTTTAAGACTCTAAGATCGTATAAATTTCCAATGGTGTCGGGTAAATATTCAAGATTAAGACAATTAGTAAGATCAAGAATTTCTAAATTACTCAGACTTCCAATACTTTCGGGAAGTTCTTTTAAAGAATTACAGTCATCTAAATTTAAAGACAGAAGTCGCTTTAAATTTCCAATAGTCTCTGGAAAATATTTTAAATTCCAACTAAATGAAAGATCAAGAATTTCTAAATTACTCAGTCTTCCAATACTTTCAGGTAGATCTTTTAAAGATGATGATTTCAATCTTAAAGTTCGGAGATTATATAAATTTTCAATGGTATCGGGTAAATGTTCAAGATTAATACAAAAAGAAAGGTCAAGAACTTCTAAATTATTCAAGTTTCCAATATTCTCAGGTAGTTCTCTTAAAAGATAGCAATTTTTTAGAATTAAAGACCGAAGGTGCCTTAAATCTCCAATATCTCTCGGTAAGTTATCGATCATCGTACTATCACTTAAATCAAGATATTCTAAGTGGTTAAAATTTAAAATACTATCTGGAATCGAATGAATATCTGGTAGGGTTTTCTTATACTTACTATAATTCCTCGATAAAAGAGATTCGAAACTCGTTTTCCAACCATTTAAATTTAAACCTATTACATGTCCATTTTTAATCGCATACATGGCGTCTCCTTTCTTTACTTGTGATATATTGTCAGTTTGAAAGTTTTTATAGAATTCAATATCCATCGCTTGAAGATCCTTAAAATGGGTTTCTAAATCAAGAAAAAACTGAATTTCTTCTATTTTAACTCTAAAAATTGATTTGAATAGTTGTTTTTTCAAAACTAGGGAAATATCGCTATCAATATTATCGAGAGCATCAAATAATGCTTTAATAACATCTGAAGATCTTTCTGTTTGTATCGTCCATTCCAAGGGGGAAATGGCTTCTTTTAAGAAATTTTTGATTATAATTTTCGCAACAAGGCTTCTTATTTTTGCATCCTCGTCCGAAACCAAAAGATTCTCTAAGATTTCAAAGATCTTGTCGTTCTTTATTGAGTATTTCTCAATAAGGGGTAATATCTTTAATAATGAATCTGTCGAGGGCATTTCTTCTAAAATAGAGATTAATAAATTTTGGATCTGGTTTTTTCCTATTTTATTATTGATATAATCTCGCTGAATTTTTTCAAAGTCGAAATTGGAATCTATTAGTTTCACCCTAATCATTAAATTATAATAAAAAAGAAGTAACCTGTTCTTATATTAATACTTTTTTTAGCAATATTCCCATTAAAAATTAAATATAAATAGACATTGCTACATAAATATTATAGAGTACTAAAAAAGGATGCAATATGAGTGAAGAAGGAGAAAAGGAAGCCTTAAGAAAGTTAATAATGCTCATCTCAGAACTTCGGGCTAAAGACGAAGAACGGTATGAGGCTCATGTGAATTTTATGAACGAAACGATCAAGATGATCTCGGCCATCGAATCACAAATGAATAAACATTGGTCAACGGTCTTGGATTCTTTAAAAGAACTAAACGAGAATATTTCTACTAATTTAGATTCGCTCCTAACTGGAATAAATCCAAGTGGTTTGAAAGAGACCTCAAAATCGCTGAATGAGATTATGGATACGATGAACAAGAGCATACAATCCATGAATTTGGAAAAAGTAATTAGTGAACTTAATTATCTCAAAAGTGGAGGAACATACGCAATTCAGATGCCGGTACAAGTAGCAGGGGGCACAGCACCAGTACAACCCGAGGAAATTACTGCTGGATTAGTTCCCCCTCAAGGGCTAAAAGCACCAACGAGCCTTAAAGCTCCAGGGGCGAAAGGAAAAGCGCAGGCCGCAACAGAACCAGAATGGGTAGATCCAACAGAACGAAGACACGAACAGGACGACGATGACGACGAATCGAGGCTTTTGAAACCAAGCGATTTTTTCGGAATGTAGAAATAATAGAATTCCCAAGTTAAGCTTGGTTTTTAAAAAAATTATTTTATTTTTATTTCCCAGATTCAGAATCCGTTTTAGAATCTTGAACTTCTTCGTTTGGTGATATTTTCTCTTCGGATGATGGCGCGCTATCGTTTTCTTTATTTTTTTCCGAATCTGTCTCATCAGGTGAAGCTTTAGGTCCAGTTTGACCTACGGGCGTTTCACATACTGGACATTCATCCCAACCTTTTCTCAAGGAATAACCACAATTGAGACATTCTCTCATCTCGGAATCTGGTACCCATTCGGGAATGTCTAACGCACCTCCCTGCCTTTTCTTGGCTAATTCCATGAGTTCTTCTTCTTTCCAATATTCCATGCCTTCAGGTAAACCTGAACTTCTTTGCTCCGAATTTTTAATTAATTCATCTTCCGTCCAAGTTGGCATGTTTGGTGTCCCAGTACCGCGCTTCTGTGCCTCTTCTGCGAGCTCCTCGGCAGTCCATGCTGATAACTGTTGTCCTCCGGGAGTTCTCACACCTCCAGTCGGACTTGACTCTTGGGCTATATCACCACCTTTGGTCGTAGAGGGTGCTTCGCAACAAGCTGCAGAAAACTTCAAAAATGCCTCAAAACATTTTGAATATTTACCGGGGGCTTGCTTGCTTTCGTCAGCAACAATTATCATACTAGTGTTTTCTGATTTTTGTGGTAAGGCCATTGCACAAATAGAAATGTCGTGGCTTGTTCTTTTTGACTCAAGTCCAGATTCAATTTTTTCCATGGCTTCCAATACATCGTTATTTTTCATTAGAAAATCGCAAATTGGTTCTCCATGTCTTTGATAACTCTCGTGGTATTTTGCTACTTGATTACGGACAGAATTGCCATTAAAAGATTTAATAATGGCTCTTACATAAGGATAAATCTGTGATTTCGGTTTCTTTTCTGAAGTATCGATTTGAAATCCTCCTAAATCAAGCTCTCCGATAAGAGGTGCAAATAAAGGCTCTTGATCTTTCATTTTTCCGTAGACGGTTGTTTTTGAGACGAGACACTCTATTTCACCACAATAAACAATTGTATTGTCCAATAGTTGGACTTTTTTATCGTATAATAATATGGGAATTGTATAAAAAATAACATCTTTCCATGGAAGTTCCTTAACTGGAATAATAGCTCCACAGGATTTTTCTATGAATTCCTTGAATTTCTTTTCGAGATCCTTAACATCTTTTTTGATATCCTTAAATTGATCTTTTTCTACTTCGTCCTTTAATTTTTTAGTGAATTCTTCAAATTTCTCCTTGTTTTTGTCAACAGAACCTCCAAATATCTTAAGATCTCCAACTATATTCTGCTTCATGATAAATGTAGCCTCTTCCACAGATTTCTTCATATATTCCGGAAGGGCCTCCATCTTTGCCTCAAAAATGAATGGATATATATCAAATTTAAGATTATCCAATAATTCTTCGAATAGATTTTGTTCAGTCATCCTGATCTTTTTTAATTTTTCTTTTAATGTATTTATAAGAAAGGGTTGGATATAAAAACTTTATGTGGCAGGTTTTAAATAAAAAATATTGAAAATTACTTTTAAAAACTCAAATGAGCTTAAATTCATAAATTCTTCTCTCTGAATTTTGTTCAAATTTCGAATATTTTTCGACATTTCTTTTACTTTGTATATGATTTATAATAATTTATTGAACGAATCCTAAAATTAAAGATAATGTTGTTAAAAAAATTATTAATTAAAATATAAAGATAAATGCATGAATTTCAGTTATTTATAAAGAATAAAAATTTTGAGAGAATGAATAAGTTTAAATTGGTTGAAGATCTCCCATTAAATTCTTTTTTATTTAAACCTGTTTTATTAGTGCGTTAATTTTGACAATTTACTAGTCTATTAATCAGATGAAAAATAACATTTATATGCAATACGAATTTATTATGATCATAAAATTTTGCACCAAAATTTTCATTGATAAGGTTAAGTCTCATAGCATCATCAATTAACTATAGATAGATAATTTAAGCGAAATTTCGATAGATTGGTTAATAATGGTAATGCAAGAAGCTTTAAATCAATCATAATCAATGATCAATAGAAATCACCAGAAAAAGAAGTGTAATATTCATGAAAATTGTAACAGTAAATGTACCAGAATCGTACATCGAAGCGATAAAGAAATTAGTTGGAGAAGACGGCCTCTATCCTTCGAGATCTGAACTCATTCGATGTGCAGTCAGGGATTTTCTCTTAAAAGAGTTTAAATTAGCTCAAAAAATGTCTAAATACGACCTTGAAGAAAGAGGAATAGATGATTTTGACGATAAGAATTATGTCAAAATCCCTGTTGAAAGCAAGGGAGATGGAGAAGAACCAATAACAGAATTGAGAACCTTCAAAATATTAAGAGAAGCTTAATTCTGTGAACCAATAGTTTAACAAGCTCTTTTAGTTTAATCCCCTTTTTTTTATTATAATTTTAAACAAATAATTATTTAATAGCTAAGTACTATATCTAATGTTATAGTCTTATAATGCAATCTCTCTAAGAATATATGTTTTAAATGTTAGTTCTCAGCTATTTTGATACAAGATTAGGTCCTCGAGTTTTTTTGACGGTTCCATCAGATTTAATTAGTCGATCTGGGTCAGCATCAGAAAACATAGATAGCATCAAAAAATTATTGGATAGAGACGAAGAAGGGTTTTTCATACATAATTTTTCACCTGAACTAAAGACAGCAAACTTGATATTTAATATCTTTTCTAAATGGGCTCGTGGCCGTCAAGAGACCATCATGGTATCGGCAATATGTTCAGAAGAAGAACCAGATTACTTGATATATGAGAAAGTGCTCATTGCGTTTAAAGAAAAAATATCTGCAATGCCAGATATCTATAAAGCGTTTTATAAGGATTCTATAGTGCGAGAAGAAGACGCGGATAATATTAAAATATATTACCGGTTTTTGAAAAACGAGCTTAAAAATCTCGATAAATCGCTTTCAATAAAACCTATTGAAACTCATGGGCAACTAGTAAATTCATCCAATATTTCTAAGAATCATCAAATTGATTTACCTGCGGGGCTCATCCAACAAATTGGCGATGTTTCAAAAAAAAATTATTTCCTTGTATATAGAACCCGTGGAAAAGTAGTAAAAATCGATATGATACCGATAGACGCTGATGAGGTATTTAGTTTAAAAGTAATCTTTGGAGAAAAAATGACATTACCCATAATTCAGCAAATATCTGAAATTTTAACAAAACACGATGGGAAAAATCTTACATTGGTGTTCACTACTGGAATTTGTCAAGAAGGTTCCAAATGTATTTATGAAGCCTACATTAACACTTCAAAAAAAGCACTTGAAAAAATAATGAACGCAATAGCTAATATTAGCGGGATTATCGAAATTGTTTTAGAATTAATAACTGTTCAAAAAAATTAGTTATAAATTAAATACTTCAATAAGTGATTAATATTTCAAAAGAGTCTCTCGATAAAAAAATGGAAAATCCATTTCCTAATTTTATGGAATGGGGTATAATTACTAAGGAAAACTTTAAATCCAGCAGCGAAGTTCCGATTAAGCGTTGGGATCCTTTATCAACTGTTGTTATAAAGAAAAAAGGATTTGGACTTCGAAAAGAAGTGCGATATTCAGGAAGATTTTCGTATATTTCTCCCATTCGAGGCGAACGACCACACGATTACGGGGATGATCTGAAAGAAGATCAAGATTGTTCAAAAATTATGGGTATTTCAGATATATTTACTTCAATAACTGAGGGAAAACCACTTTACAATGGCGATGGTTCCCTTTTAAGAGATGGATCAACAATCCTGATAACCGAAGATGAAATTAGACGCGATAATCCTTTCACTCCAACACCACGAAAGCTTGTACCATTAGATCTCTCTATAAAGGCTATTACCTTAATTAATAGATATCCTTCAATGGTTCGCGTCATTGATGACGAATTAAAAAACTCAATAGAAAAAGACCTTCCCCTTAATTCAAAAGTATCCTTTGGAATAAATTTATTAACTATCTCACGACAATTTTATCCCGATTTATGTTTCGATCTAATTCCTGAGGACGTGTTAGCAGGGATATTTCTTTCAATGAAGGCTGCGATACTTTACTCTGTCGAGGAAGCAATAAATAGAGATTATTACGATATTTTGATATCACCTTTTTTCAATATAGGTCGCAAGGTAGGAGGAAGTCAACCCCGAATCCATAGTCAAGTTTATATCGATTTGAACGGTGATGGGCACGGTTCTCGTCTTGGTGGCTATTTACAAGCTTTTGAAGAAATGGACGAATGCCGTTTGTGTCATACTTCGCACGACGAGGAAAATCGAAAAGTTTTAGATAGCAAATATTGGACATATTACGCCACGGGAAGCCCTGTTAGAAATTATCACTTGCGTTTTTATCCTCACGAACATATTAGAAGGTTTGCCAATTTAAAGCCAAATCAAATTCAAGACTTGGCCAAAACGCTTAAACTTATTTTTAGTGCTTTAGACGAATTAGGAGTTGAAAGAAATAGAAATATAATCTTTAATTGCTGTCCTTACGGATACGATGCAGATTTTCATCTTTTTGGGGATATTATACCTCATGAAATAATTGGTGGTGCTGAGATGGCTGACGATATGCGAGTTGCTCGAAAGTTACCTGAACAGACTGCTATAGAAATTCGAAATATATTGAATAAATGATTTATCAAGCATTTTTTCGTTTCTAATTTAAAAACCAAGAAAAAATTCTATTATTAGCACTAAAAATTTTTAAAACAATATTATTTTAAGATAATTTACTTACCAATATTATTTATTTTAAAATTTAGTCGATTCAAGAAAAAACCAATCAACGGATTTTACTGACAATGCGTGAATGGAGTGCTATCATTTTAGCGGGAGGAAAAGGAACTCGGCTCATGCCGCTTACAGCTACGATTCCAAAACCATTAGTAAAAGTCACGAACAAGCCGATGGTTGATTATTCGATTGCACACTTGATTTACGCAGATATCAAGCATATTACTCTTGCACTTGCTTATATGGGTGATAAAATCGAAGAACATTTGAAAAAAACTTGGACACAAGATATGCTTGGAGATGTGGAATTAGAATGGGCGATTCACGATAGTAAAGGAACTGCAGAAGCTTTCTGGTTGTTGAAAGATCATATCGATTCGAAGAATGTTGTTGTATCTATGGCGGATATCGTAACAAATTTGCCCATGAAAAAGTTCATGAATTATCACATTAAAAAGAATGGTATAGCAACAATCTCTATGAAAACCGTTGAAAGTCACACATCTCAATATGGTGTCGTGTTGTTGGACGATAAGAGAAAAATATACCTCTTTTTAGAAAAACCCGCACCTATGGAATTATATTTAAGTAGTATGGCTCAAAGGGCTGATCTTTTCCTCCATACAAATGTTATTAACACGGGGATATACACTTTAAATAGCAAAATCATAGGCATTCTCGAAGAAAATCCGAATCTTATGGACTTTGGTGGAAATGTTTTTCCCTTTTTATTAGATAACGAATACGATTTATATGGATTTGTCAAGAATTATTATTGGATGGATTGTGGAAATTCCCAAACATA
Organism: Promethearchaeota archaeon; assembly: GCA_016839425.1. Next base: position 5,537 of record JAEOUI010000071.1, on the reverse strand, counting down.
TTTATGGGCGAACTGGGACCTTTTAAGGCTACATTCCTGGCCCGTTACCCCTAACGGTTCCAATTACGATGATATTTTCGTTATGGGCATTATCGATTCGGGGCAAAACATAGTCATCGAAAGGCCAACTTGTTTCGGAGAGAATGTGAGATTGAGCAATAGGATCAAGATTAAGAATCTCACTTCTATTGGTAGTAATGTATTCGTTGGTGAAGATAGCTTGATTGATAGGAGTGTAATTTGGGACGAAGTTTCGATTGGACCTGGATGCCACATAGAAGAATCAATAATATGCAATAACTGCCAAATTGGTGCAAACACGGTTTTAAAAAAAGCTATTATTGCTCCTTATTCCAAAATTAGTGATAATTCACAAATTATTGATAAAACGATAGATTTGGGTACTTCTCCTCTATAGATATTTGGATAACTATAGGTTCTGTTTAAATTAAAATAAGAGATAAAAAGAATTATTTTTTAGCAAAAGGTTCCAAGTCAATATCGGCAAATAAACCCTCGTTTGCTTCCAATGTACCAAGGAAATGCCATTCTCCTTCTTCTACAAACTGTCCATTTCCATATTTTTGCGCCATATCGTATAACCGGTTGAAGTTTTCGTAGTGTAAAGTAATTCGATTCTCGGCGTAATCTCTTGCAGACCATGTTGATATTAAAAATTGCCAGTCCGAACTCTCTAAAAGTAATAATTCTCTAACTAATTGTCTTAATATCTTTTGTAAGTTTTGATCAGGAGAATTTTTATATTTTGCGATAATCTCTTCGCTTTTTGCTTCGCATTCGTAAATATTTTTCCATGTCCAAATTGTCCATTCGTTTAACCACACCCAATGCCCACTTCCTTGTCCCCATGAACCTTCTATGGGAGAAACAACCTTATTAGGGGGATTTTGCTCCATGTAGATTCTCGTGTTTGTGAGTTCCACTTCAGGATCATCTTCTAACCACCTAAATACTCTCGCCAACCACCAAGTTCCTTCGAACCACCAATGGCCGAAAAGTTCGCAATCATAAGGGGCAATAATTATTCCTTGATCTCCAACCTTATTCCTATAATCCCTTAAAATATCCTTTATGAGATTAACATAATGTCCAGCGTTTTCGTCTAATTTTCTAGGTACATCGTCTGGCCAGTAGAGCATTTTAGCGCCTAAATCTACTTTTGGACCAGTTACCTTCCAATAACGAAGTCCTCCTGGATAGTGCTTTTTGTGGAAATCCAAATATTCCGAGCAACCAGGATATCCATGTTCTCCGCTCCATACTACAATACCCGTCTTTTCGTCTCGAGTAAAAAAACCAACTGGAGCTGGTGTAGAAGGGGCTGTACTAGTTAAATAAGCTTCGTTTTGGGATTTTTCGAAAGAAGTGGGAATTTCTTCATATTGCGACTCAAATTGTTTCCATAATTCCTTTAAAAGAGGGAACCTCGCAGCATATACTCCTTGAGACTTTCCACCCAACAACATTGAAGTATCTATAAAGAAATATTTCAAGCCGTTTTTAGCTAGAAAATATTCAATTCCAGGTCTATCGTATTCTTCTTTTGTTATTGGATTTTTCCATTTATATCCTGGTCGATAGGCACATTCAGGAAGCCAGACACCAGTTGGAGCCATCCCAAAATGTTTTTTATAATTATCAACTGCTGTTTTAAATTGAGCATCGATTGAAGTATCTTTAGAAAGCAAGGGGCTATAGCCATGAGTCGCTCCGCAAGTAATGATGTCTATTAGTCCTTGATCTTGCAAGGATTTAAATGCACCAACAATATCTCTATTAAATCGATGAAGATATAATTCTCTCATTCTTTCGTAAAATTCTTCCCACCGTTTCGTCAGATTAATCCTTGCTTCTTCGTAATTATTTTCCGTAAAGCTATCGTAATCATTTAAAGCGGCACCAACTTTTTCATCCATATAACCTAAGAATCCTTGAACGAAAGAGGGGTGTCGCAACATCTCGCAAAGTACTGGTGTAAGACCAATAGTCAATTTTGGATGATAACCGTCGTCAACTAGCTTATATAACTCCATTAGCAATGGCAAATACGTCTCTGCGGCTGCCTCGTATACCCAGGATGTTCCATGTGGCCATACGCCGTGATTAATTACCCAAGGCAGGTGAGAATGGAGAACAATTGCAAATTTACCTAATATTTTTTCGTTCATTTTAATATAACTAATATTGCTTTTAGAGATTTAAACTCTACCATGTCATTTTGTTATTAGTCGTTAAGAAATAATAGATGTTTTTATGAGAAGAAATATATATTATCTTCTCTATGGTAATTAATATAAGATATCTACTTACTATCACACATTTAATTATAGCTTAAAATGGTTCAAGAATTTAATAATTTAATACAGGACGGTCGATTTAAAGGAAAGGCTAATTTTGTGTTTACTCCCGAAATTTCGGCTTCCTTGGGTTCCATGTTCGGCACGACCTTTAATCAAGGAGAATCAATAGTAATGGGTAGGGACTATCACAACGATAGTAGAATGTTGAAAAGGGCGTTTACTGCAGGCGTGATGTCTACAGGAGTTAATCTCTTAAATCTATCGGATTGTACCTTTCCCATGCTCCAATTTACCATAAGACGTTTTGGAGCGAGTGGGGGTGTTTTCTTTTCTGGTGGTCACACAGCGGAGGGAATATATTTGAGATTTGTCGATGCGGGTGGTATTGAATTAGGCCGTTCAGAAATTCAAAAAATCGTTAATGTCCAAACTACGGGTGTAAGGAGAGTCGATCCTAACGAGATTGGTCAAATCAATGCGATCCCACAGACGCTTGATGTATATATAAAATCACTAGAACAATTTGTAAATAAGAAGAAAATCGAAAAAACTAACCTGAAAATAGTTGTAGATTGCTCCTACTCACCCACTGGACGAGTATCTCCTATATTATTTAATGATCTTGGTGTTGAGACTATTGCATTGAACACACACTATAGACAAAGAAGTGGAACGCCCATTCCTAATATAAGTACCATCAGAAATGTTGCAGACATTGTTAAAGCTTCAAATAGTCATTTAGGTGTGTGTTTTGATATTGATGGATCTAGAATATTGGTTATTGATGAAAATGGTCTAGAGATAAGTTTTGAAGATTTGTTAATGTTGTTCGTGTCTTGCGATGAGAGAATTCAAAAATCCAAGCCGGGGTGTATCATTACTACTCCCTCAATATCGCCCGTTGCCAAAAAGTTTATTGAAGAGAGTGGTTATGTTACTAAACAAGTAAAAAACGAGCCTGGTGAAATCTCCCGACAAATCAGGGAAGAAAGGGCATGTTTTGCTGCAGCAGATACTTTAAAATATTACTTTCCTCAATTAGCGCCCGTTAGTGATGGGAACTTCATTTTACTTAAAATACTTGAAATTATGAGCATTCAAGAAGATTTGTTAAGTTCGCTTACAAGAGGTTTTCCGAAGGGGAAGAAGATCAATAAATCAATAACCGTCTCACAAGAAGTAATTGATAATATACACGATGAAATAAGAAGGATTGTTCTCGAAAATGGGTATAAATATCACGATATTTTAAATGAAGTTAAAATAATTTCTGAGGATGGAACGAGCGTTTCATTAAAAGTTGCATTTTATAGAAATGCTTTACTCCTTTCAGGTGAAGCGGAAGACGCGAATAAAGCAAAAGAGATGATTTCTCATCTCGAGAAACTCATTAGCGAATTGTAAACAAATTAAAGATTGAAGAAAACTTTATAAACATATCTCGTTTATAAAAAGAAAACGACATATTGTTTTATGATATAATTCAATGTCATATTACCATAAGTTTAATTAAAATTATAGTGATACTAATATTAAAAAAAAAATACTAACTTGATGAAAGAAAATGGAAACCGATGTGACTAGTTTAATACTGTTCATTACTTTTCTCGTTCTATTTGGTGTTTTTTTGTGTTTTGACCTCTTAGAAAGGAACGAAAAATACGGATATTTTGCCTATATAATGGTATTGGTTCCAGTGAATTATCTTTGGTATCTTACATCCGTGCCTGAATCTATATTCTTTGGCGTTGATTCTCTAACCGTGTTCTTATTGCTCTTTATCTTATTCGATATTTGTTTGGCGCGAGATTTATTGTTTGTATATAGGGAAACCAAGGATTTCGACGATATCATTCTTTTTCTGATTTTAGGGCTTATCATCCAAGTAATTATTACGGGAATCCTACCGAATTCTGTTGAAGCGTTGAAAGGTGATACAATGCAAGTAGGATTTTTCTATGTCCCTGATGTACACGATCCTACCTTTGCCTTGGGTTTACGAATTGCATTTCAGCTCGTTGCAACCCTAATGGTGTTGTTAGCCATTGCGCCAATGATCTTAGATATAAAAGACGAGGAAATATCCCTACCGGTAATTGTAATAATCTCTGTTATCTTTTTCTTGCCATTTCTCTATATAGGATTCATTTGGGCTGGCATTGGAGCGATGGTCGTAGTGGCAGTTTTACTATGTGTCGTATTATTTATCTTTTTGTTGTTCATAACGAAAAGTTAGGAAATTACGAAATAGCAAAAGCAACAATTATTTTTTTATTTTATCTCTATTTTTAAATTACTGTGTGAATAAATAGATAATAGAAAGTAGAAAGTAGAAGAAAAGGAAATAAAATGGCAAAAAAAAATATTAACGAAATTAATAATTCTGAAAACTCCTTTGATTTAGCAGACATTCCTGGTATCGGGGAGGTAACATTAAAGAAATTGAAAGACGAGGGCATTTATAATATCAAAACATTAGCCTTATATCCTATCTCTAAATTGATTGAATCTGGAATTGGAGAAAAAACAGCAGCTAAAATTGTTAAGGCTGCCCAAGATATGGAGAATCTTGGCTTTAAATCCGCCGAAATAATATGGGAAAAAAGAAAGCATATGAAAAAGATTCATTCGGGTAGTTTCAATCTTGACGAGCTTCTTGGCGGTGGATTCGAACCTGGGGCGTTAACGGAATTATTTGGGGAATATAGAACTGGAAAAACTCAATTAGCTCATCAATTATGCGTTAATGTTCAGCTTCCATACGATAACGGCGGTCTTGAGGGAAATGCGCTTTATATTGATACAGAAGGAACCTTCCGACCTGAACGAATAATTCAAATGGCGGATAGTATTGATATGGATTACAATCAGGCTCTGCGTAATATCACGATTGGGAGAGCTTATAATAGCAATCATCAAGTACTTTTAATATCTGAAGCTCCTAAAATTATTGAAGAAAAAAACATAAAACTCGTTATTGTTGATTCAATAATAACTCATTTTCGAAGCGAATATATTGGTAGGGGGACGTTAGCTAACAGACAACAAGTACTTAATAGTCACATTCACGATTTATTACGGTTAACTGAATCTTATGACGAATTAGCTGTTATCATCACTAATCAAGTGTCTGCAAAGCCCGATGTTTTTTATGGAAACCCTTTAAATCACACTCGAGTGAAAAACGAAGCTCATGGAGCTACGAAAAGGATTAAT
>JAEOUI010000070.1 GCA_016839425.1 Promethearchaeota archaeon | reverse complement strand
TGATGATGTGATAGTTGTTGTAAGAAGTGAGAGTGAGGAATCAATTCATAAACACAATGCTTTTGCAGAACGTATCACAACTCTTAGAGAACTTAGAAAATAATATCTTAATTTAGTATACAATTTTTAAAAGAAAATATTTGCAAGAAAATTGTTAGTTCTATATTTTCCTTCTAAAGTTGATATTTACGACATTTCGATCTTAAAATAAATTATCCATATGCTCTCATTGAATCATTAGCTTTTTACAATATACATTTTAGATAAGGTTTTACATTTGTCGCAATTCCTCTAGGCAGGTAATAGGCAAAAAGATTATACAACATATAACCAAAAAGTCAAACCTAGAAGTCATGTTAGATAACAAGTCAATAACTATTTTTTAAATAATCGAATATTTTGTATTAAATTAGATATTATCATACCAAATTTGTTTTTATTATATATATTTTTGAAATTATTTTTAAAATATAAAGATTAATTAACACCATCTATTTTCCGTATTAATGGTGATGAGTGCAATGAAAAAAATCCTTGTAGTAGACGATAGTGCCGACATTATCACAGCAATAAAAAGGGGTTTAGAGGAAATTTCCACCGAATTTAATGTAGTAGGAGCCGAATCTGGTTCAGAATGTATTGATTTTCTAAAAGCCAATAAACCCGACTTAATACTTTTAGATATAATGATGCCTGAAATGAATGGATGGAGGGTTTTTAAAATACTTCGTGAAAATGAAAAATGGAAATCTATTCCTGTAGTTTTTTTGACTGCTAAAGCAGATAACTTCAGTAAGGCTTATGGTAAAATTATATCAAACGAATATGTCGAGAAACCTTTTAAGATTAAAGATTTAAAAGATAAAATTGAAAATATATTAGAAAACCCCAGCAAAAACTTAGGAATAAAGGCAGAAATCATTGATGATATGATTAAAAACATACCTTCCTAATTTTGACCAAAATTAATTTCTAAGTATCTTTCATAGGAATGTTCTTAAACCTATAAGAAAATTTACCATCGTGTGGCAGCGATGAATAGCAAGACGCTTGTAGCATATTTTACAAAGGGTGGAGCTTCTGAGGAATACGCTAAGGTAATTGCAAATACACTTGCAGCGAATGGATTCGTGGTTGAAACTTGCAATCTTGCGCATGATATCCCTAACGTTGCATCTTTTGACACGGTTGTTCTGGGGACCGGGGTGCGGATTTCCAGGGTTTACCGGCGCTGGAAGAAAGTCCTTAAACAAAAAGAGCTCGACAACAAAAATCTGTATATGTTTCTGTCGAGTGGTATGGCGATTGAGGAGCCAGACAAAGCTGTCGAAAAATTCTTACACCCATTAATAGAAAAGTATGATCTCAAGCCCAAGTCTTTGATTTCCTTTCCTGGGAAGATTCCCGAGAAATGGGCCAAGCTAGATGATCAAAAAGAGACAATTAAGCTTGATACGGCCAAAGCATGGGCTCTAGAGATTGCCCGTCAAGTCCAAGGCCTTTGATACAAAGTTGGATAAAAGGAGAAGAAAAGTTATATCAACTAAAGGTTTTCTTTTATAATATAGACTCGGTGAGTCGACAAAAATTTAATTAAATACAAATTTATTAGGAGCTATTGATATTATTATGCCAACTAATTTACTTGAAAAGCTTGTCGATAAATCATTAACAAAAGAGCAACTTTTGGAAAAAATTAAGCGGGATTTTAAATTAATTCCGGAAGTAGTCGATGGAATGAATTCTTCAAAAGCTGCCATCCGGTATGGTTGCGGTAAAGTTTTAATGAATTTTAGCGAAGATCAACCTGGAAAATTATATCCATACTTTGATTTTTTTGTTAAAATACTCGATAGTAAATATCGGATTTTGACTTGGCAAGCAATGGCGATTATTGCCAATCTCACCAGTGTTGATAAAGACAGAAAATTTGACTCGATTTTCAATAAATATTACAATTTTATTAATGACGAATATATGGTAACAGTAGCAAATATTGTGGGTAATTCTGGGAAAATTGCTCTTTTCAAGCCGAATCTTATTCCCATGATTACAAACGAAATATTGAAAGTAGAAGACTTAAAAACAACACCTCATCTAACAGATGAATGTAAAAGAGTGATTGCCGAATCGGCGATCACAACTTTCGATATGTTCTTTGATAAAATCGAAAATAAAGAGAAAGTTTTTTCATTTGTAAAAAAACAAGTTAATAGTTCTAGAAGGTCATTAAAAATAAAGGCCGAGGAATTCCTTGATAAATGGGGAAAAAAGAGAGTTAATTAAGATCTTTAATATCAAGATGGGCAAAAAGGAAAAGAAAAAGTTCATTAAAAATTAGCCGTAAACGCACATTTAATACCCAAATAAAAACATCTATAAATCATATCGAATAATATTTATAAAGGTTGTTTAATATATAGATATGCCATTAAGGGAGGTTAAATGTCAAAATTTACTATTACAGTCGGAGTTATGTTGTTGTTATCCGGTTCTTTTGCCCCTTTTGTGCTCTCAGGTTCACAATCCCAAAGTTCTATCTCTGACTTGACAGAATCTTTCGCTTTCCAAGGTGGATTTCAGCAGGTTGAAAAGCATATTTCCTTTTCAGCACCAGAAATAAAAGAAGATGGCGATTTTACCACGATTGCAGTTCCTGAATCAACATCATACATGACAGATGCAGGAAAGCC
>JAEOUI010000069.1 GCA_016839425.1 Promethearchaeota archaeon | reverse complement strand
ATAAAAACTTGAGTTCTTCCTTCTTGCTTTTCGAAACATGTCTCTAATAATATTTTCATTCCTTGACCAGAAACCTGAGATACGATTTTCTTTTCTGGTTCGTATGAAAGCATCTTATCTTCTAAAATGTAAGGGCGTCCCTTTTCGCGATAATGCATGTGAGCAATTGCCCCGATCTCTCCTAAATCTCCCTTGATGACTTCTACTTTCTCAAGATTTTTCATCCAGATTGTCATGTTATTTTGGTTAACGAACGCCTTCCACACAACTTCGAGTGGAGAATTTATGAGAACGCCTGTTTTAATTTTAACTATGATTATCAACTCTTTGAAAGCAATTCTATATTAAGATAACTATATTTAATTCCTTTTTTAAAATATTGGCATGTACTCTAAATACCTATTTTCGTGAAAGGTCGATTTCACGATCAGAACATTTTCATTCTAAGTATAGTTGATATGTTTTAAAATATTATAAAAATGCTTTAGATTTATGAAAACTACTTAAAGTTTATAATCTTAAGCTTTCAAGATATTTAATGTAATTTCTGAAAAACCAACCTACAAAGATCATTTTATCGTCTTTTAAATTGCTCCTTTCTAGAGCATTGTAATATGATTTACGGATTTTATTTGAAATGTCGAACATTGGATAATGATTGTTAAATAGAATGAAGTTTGTTATCAATCTCGTCATTCGTCCGTTTCCGTCTTCGAAGGGATGAATCGAAACAAAATGGTAATGCATTATGCAAGCTAATAAGACAGGATGTATTTTCTTTTTATTTTTATCGTACCAATCGAAAAGTTCTTTTATTAATATTTCACAGGCTATTCCTCCTGGAGGCGGAACATATCTGCTTCCTGAGATATATATTTGATCCTTACGGATTATTCCCGCAAAATTAACTCTATTTGTATGAAAACTAAAGAGTTTTTTATGCCAATCTTGAACTAAATCCATCCTAAGTTCAAGAGCAGATTGAACATTAATTATATTTTCGTATAATTGCATGTGCAATTTCGCCTCGATAATATCATATGTAGGTTTATTGATAGGAACATCTGGTTCGTTTACTGCTATTGCAACTTCTCGCAAGGTTAATGTAGATCCTTCGATTTTATTTGAATGATAAGTAAACCTCACACCAAAATCTCGTAAATGTTCTATCTTGAGGTTATTTGACATGTGAGCTAATTTTGAAATGTAATTCTTTCTAATTTCTTCTATGGAAGAAATCCACCTTGTGGTGACTATTTCTCCGATGAATTCTTCTTTTATGATTTCCAAATCTGGAGGTAATTCCTTTCCTATTTCTTTGTAAAGGTTTTTTACCTTTCCATTATCTCTATACGAATACTGTAATGAGTAATATTGATTTGAACCAATCATTCTTTTAACAATGCTCACCATATAGATCAATTACAAATACAAATATATAAATCTATCCTATTATAACTAAAAGTAGTTGTAATTATGACTACACTTTTACGATTAGCTAATTTTTATTAAAAATGTAGACACAATTACAACTACTTTACAATCTAAAAGGAGAGGTCAAGAGGAATGTAGTTGTAATTTAATCTAAATAAATAAGAAAAAAATAAAAAAGGTTTATAAACCCTTCACTATTGAGCCTAGTTGACCGGACATTATATATAATTGAATTTGTCTGGATCCGCCTACGATTTCTTGGATTCTAGATACATTTAATAAATCGTGCATTAGGGTGTTATCTCCAAGACCAGCTCCGCCCATAATATTTGCTACTTCGTAACAAACATCCTTAGTTAAAGTCGCTGCCATGTATTTAAACTGGCTCGCAGAGCCTACAAGACCTCGAGAAACGTTACCTGGGAGTTCTCCACCATATTTCTCAATTTTTTCATCGTAGGATTCACAGAACTTCATGAGTCCATATGTTAACGAATTCGTTCTTGCCCAAAGTTCTGACAAGAGTAATGAAACACCTTGGAAATTCATGATTGGCATGTTAAATTGTTTTCTTGCATTAGCATAAATTAATCCATGGGAAATGGCAGCCCACGCTTCACTTACATTTTCGATCCCAATCATTATCCTTTCAGGTACTAACCCTTCGAAAAGGTGCTCCCGGCCCTTACCCGTACCACCTAAAACATATTCTTTAGGGACTTTTAAATTAACTAATTTCTCCTTTCCAATATGTATTTTTGGACCCCATGGAACATAAACCCGTTCACAATTCCATCCTTCCCATTCTGTGTTTATGAGAAATTGTGCTAGCTTTCCAGGATTATTTTGTTCTTCACTTGCGTAACAAACTGCCCATTTGGCCTTAGGAGCGTTAGTATTGAAGATTTTTTCGCCGTTTAAGACATAACTTCCATCTTCTTGTGGGTCACAAGTAGTAAGTTGGTGTGTAGCATCTGATCCTCTTTCCGGCTCAGTAATCATAATGCATCCTGGTGCTTTTCCGGTAACCAAATCTTTTAGGGCCTCAAGTCTAGCGGGGACATTGTCGTGGTGATGCTTTATCGGATTAATAGCTAAGACAGTAGCATTGCACATCATTAAGAATTGTGGATCAAATTGACTTAAAGCTAAACTCCTTAATAATTCAACGGTCAATCCAAAATCTTGGAAATTCATGTCAATCTCGTCAAATTTATGGACCCTACACACATAACCTTCTTTTCCAAAAGCATTTATGTAGTTGTAAATGTCCTCTTCGGCGCTATGAGTAATATTTTTCTCTTTTTCATAGTTCATACAGAACTCTTGGATTTTATTTAGAATCCCCATCTGTTTCTCTGACATTAAAGTTGATAAGTTAGCATTCATAAAAGCATAACGATTTTTCAAGCTTAATTTTTCCAAGATTTCATCATTTATTGCCTGAGCATATTTTGTTTTTTGCATTTTTTTTCATCTGAACTGAATGTAAAAATTAATTATTTGATTTTGTAAATTGTATATGAAAAAAAAAAAATTACTAAACCAAGAATGATTGCTCGAAAAATATCGCAAAACAATATTTATCTTTTTAAGCTTGAATCAAAGATATTTTTGTTTTATGAGCTAAATTAGATAATAATTATACGATTTTGTTAAATTATAAACATGAACAAAAAATATTAATCAACCCAGAAATAATATCTAATTGTATGAAATATATTAATTTAAGTAGACGAATACTTATTTTGCTCCTCTTTCTCTTATCCATTAGCTTCTTTTATGGAATTTCTCCTGTCATGGCACAAGAAGCGCAAGATGATCGATATGAAAGTAGATCAGGAGGTGAATTTGCTGAAAATGATTCGTATGCTGGTGCGATTGAGATTCCTGAAGGATACCACACTCAGTTAGCGGCATTAGATGACGATTTTTATTGGTTGAATGTACAACAAGGTGATTATATCACTGTATTGCTCACATTTACCTATGAACCTGCCAATTTAGACCTTTATTTGTATTTCTTAGGGGGTATTGTAGAGCAATCTACACTTACAGGTTTATATGAGATCGTGAGATTTCAAGCCACGACAGATCACGATGTTGTTATTCGTGTTCAACCCATGAACGATAAAAACGCCATGTATGCATTGGATATTGAAGTGGAACCCGGAGTATATAACGCACCTGAAGCCCCTTTGGTTCTAGAAGCAGATGTAGTATATGAGGCAGATTTGATATTATGGGCAGAAGTGGAAGATCCAGTTGTATATGCAGAAGTAACAGTGGATGCCACTGTTGTCGTTGAAGCGGATATAGTATTGGATGCATATGTTGTAGAAGAAGTACCTGCATCAACAACTCCCTTAGTGCAAGTGTCAATCTTTTCAAAAATATTTTCAAGTGTACTTGGGAGTTCACTTCACTCATCTGACTTAGTTGATGAAAACTATACCCTGCAATTTGAAACAACTTTAACGATTGATGATGAGACTGATACAATTAGTTATACTCCTGAAGAAACTGAATCAGTAATAATTGTATTTGAAAGTCTTGTTGATATCCCCATTCATTTGGCTGTCAGTATTGGGGGCCCAGAAAATATTGAGGGTATCCCTGGATATAATCCATACATCATCAGTGGTCTTGGATTAATTTCAATTGTAGCAATTATAGCAATTATCCATAAAAAAGCACAAAAAGCTAATTCTATATAAAATCTTTTTTTCATTTTCATTTCTCAATGAATTAATTAATATTAGATCTCTTCAGTAAAAAGTTCAGATAATTCATTTTTAATAATTTTAAAAAAAGTATCTTTTGCTCCTTTTTCAATCCAAGGAATGTGCCCGCATTGTTTAAGTAATAAGAATCGAAAATCGCATAAAATTGATGTCAAGGGATCACGAACTCCTTCAAATGGATGAGGATCGTATTCTCCATGGATGGCAACAACAGAGCATTTTATTTTGGATCCCATTTTTAAAAGTTTGTTTTGCTTTCTCAATAATACTGCTTGTTTCCATATTTTTTGGTAAATTTCGGGTTGATACTCGAGGATTTCTAATCGATCGACAATTGGATTGTAACAATCGCTTTTATGGAAAATATCGCCCATCCGTCTAAGTAGTAAACTTTTTTGTTTTAAATCTGGATCGTTAATTTTATCCATGATTGATTTTATTTCCTTTTTTTCTGTTTCGTTTAATCGTTTTAGCCGTCTTTCCATAATATAATCTGCATATTTATCCTCGAAAACAGCGCTTCCAACTAAGATTAATTTATTTACAAGATTTGGATGTTGAGCTGAAAAAATATAACCTAATAGTGCGCCCCATGAGGAACCTATTAATGTAAATGGTGGGTTTCCGTGTTTTTTTATTGTCTTTTTCAATTCTCTTATCTGACCTTTTATGCTTTTTTTGGTTTGTAAAGGTTCCAATACACCACAAGATTTTGAAAGGGTCCTGGCAAAAGGTGCCATGTAGCCAGGAGCACCTGGACCTCCATGTAATAATGCTACTTTAAATGGTTTTGTACCGTAGATTCTTAGGGATATTTTCTTCACAATTTATTTCATTTTGATTTTATAGTTTAATAACTTTTGATAATCTTCCAAAAAAAATTAAATGTTTTTTAATTTTGCGAACCTATATATTTCTGTCAAAGAAGGCTTATATAATAGTTATTTTCTATATTTATCTAGGGATAAATTATTACTATCTTTTTATTGAGGTTTTGTTTTGAAGGAAATTAACTCGGATTTGAATATGATTGATAAATATATAGAAAATTATTTAAACTATAAAGAAAGCAAGAATTTTCTGATTGACAAAGAGCTTTATAGAACATCTCGGATAATAGACTTAATGAAAGAACTAAAAACTAATCCAAACAAACAAGAAATAATTAAAAATTCGATATTAGTATTAAATGCATTAATTGATGAGAACCTGCCAATAGATATATATCATACGCAGGGTAAAGATTTAGAAAGCTTATCAATAGAAGAGCGAGAAATTTATAAAACTAGCTTGCTGGAAGAGTGTTTTTAGCTAAATAGGAAAAAATTGAAATTAATATATTGATTATTTTAATCTTTCTTCTGATAAACGAAGGTGATCTGTTTCAACTTCGATAAAAGCTTGGAATATTTCCTTCACGCGATTGTTTTGAGCTTCAGCCGCGGCTTGTCCATAAAATTTTATTGCTCTTTCTTCTCTTTGATGTGACTCTTCTAGATTTGGGACATATTTTGATGCGCATTCGTCGTATTTTGGAAGCTCGATCTTATCAAGTTTTAAGATCTTTTTCCACACCGATGCGTGCTCGTTTTCAACTTTAGAAAGTATTTTGAATAACTTTTGACCTTCTAATTCCGGAGTTTTTTGGCTTGAGCATTTATAAAAAATAGTATTGGATATCTCAACTTCTAAGGCCTTTTCAGCATTTTGCTTGTCTTTTTCATTTAATTCTACCTCCCAAGCACCAGTATCGTTATAATCTCTCGCCAATACGAAGAATCTCTTATGGGCACCACAAAAAGGACAACGGCTGGGTTCTTCTTCCCCAATAAACGCTTCCCCACAGATCTTACATACAAAAACATTAACGATTGTCATGATATTCATTTAACATATATT
>JAEOUI010000518.1 GCA_016839425.1 Promethearchaeota archaeon | reverse complement strand
GTTGAGAATATTTTTAGCTTGAAAGAAGCCGCAGATTGTGGTTTTGAAATGAAATATATACCTCTCAATATTGTTAAAGAAGAAAAGGGAATTTTAGATGGTTTGCGTTGGTTAGTCCAGAAAATGCTTTAAATCATAATTATTTAGCAAATTCACTTCTTTTAGTTTATTAATAAAACGTTTTAAATCTATAAAATATAAATATTGAATATGACTGAAGTAAAATTACCTATAATAGTGACAAAGGAAGGTTGTCACAGGTGCCATGAATTGAAGGAATGGGCAGATAAAAATGATATAAAATACATCGAACAAGATATTAATGATGAGAAGTTTGTTCATCAATTATTACACGATCAAAACTTCGTTCGCACTTTTTGTGATGAAGAGGGTTGTATAGTCAACACGCCAGTCGTCATCCATAAGGGAAAGTATTGGTTTAAAGAGTTGTGGGGCATTAATGGCCTTCGAGAGAAGGAAGCTAAGAAAATTTTTGATATAAATTAGTCATTTTTATTTTATTTTTTAAATTCTGCAAGTCTTTTCATGACTTTCCTTATAGATCTTAATCCTTCTTCGTCCGACGTTACACCTTCCCGTCCTTTATCTCTTGTCCATAAACTTGCCCCTAGGTTCGCGCCAAATGCACCTCCAGAGACAGAGATGACGTGATTCTGTTGAAAAAAATCTAAAATTGTCCTAATGGCTATCTCTTGACCCCCACTTCTGTCCCCACCAATAGCTAAGGCAGCACCAATTTTATTTTTAAAGACCAAGGGATTTTTAGCAACTAAAGCCCTGCAACGATCCATCACAGTTTTTAATTGAGCAGAAATATTTCCTTGGAACATCGGGGTTCCAAATACTAAGAATTTAGCACTTTCAAGTTTGGGGTAAAGATCTTGAATATCATCTTTATGTATGCACCCTATTTTCTCGCGAATGCAATAATCGCAATGAATGCAATAATTCATCTTTTTAGCCCTGACAGACCAAAATTCCGTTTCAAGCCCAAATTTATCCTTTAAGTAATTTAATGCATATTTAACAGCGTATTCCGTACCTTGATTACGGGGACTACCACATATACCAAGAACCAAATTATTGTTTTCAACCATAGTTCCATTAGTTTTAAGTTTTTAATAAAGATTAATGTTATGTTCAAAAATTATTGATCTTATAATGAACTCACATCGAATCATCCTCTTAGAACTGAGAATATTAAGATTTCTGTTTAAATCTATAGATTAAAAAAGTAAATAATTAGAAAAAAAGGATAAATACAATTAGAGATTATAAAATTATCCAATCCATAAGCCTTCGATACGTACGTGAAAACCATCATCAGTTTTTGCCATTTGATTGACTAATCCACAATGTCTCCATTGTAGCATGCAATATCTTGGTTGAAAATAATATCGAACACCAATTTGAAGTTCAGTTCTTGAATGTTTTACTAAACCTTCATATGCCGTTGTATTATAATAACCAATATTAATCCCTCGTTCTCTAGCCATCATTGGTCCTACTATACACCACACGACTGTTCCGTTGAAATAATCAGGATCTTCCACAATGATTCCGACATGAGTAACGGGACATCCACAAGAGATCCAAGCTGGTCGGCCATAGATCACATCGCCTTTTTTAAGTCCAAGTTTCTCAACATTTAATGGATTAAAAAGAATAATTGTTTCTCTTGGTCCAAGTTCTCCAGGAAATTTATCTAAAATAAAATCATATTCCCTGTTGAGCTGATCTTTCCATGTTATCTCATCCTTAAAATCAAAGTATGGCGAACTTATCGAACAAGCAAGAGTTTCAGCTAAATGAATACATCGATCAATTGCGGAGGGATTAGTCGATAAAATCTGGCTAAATTCTTCACAGGTTTTGAATCCACAAGAACCACAATTTTTACCAGGCAAATTATGCTCGGAATTAGTATTTGTCATTTCTCTTATTCACCTCTATAAAATAGATCTGACTCGAGCGTTCTTAGTACACCAAAATGAGATTCTTTTCCAATTTCCTTTTTACCAACGCATATTGTACATGTTCCAACGGGAGGATTCCCTCGGAGTAATAAGGGCTCTTTTAGATCGTCTAAATTTTCTATCTTTCTCACGATATGGTCAATATTAATGCCATGTAAAGCATCTGTTTCAATAACTAAGACGCTTGAAGCTGACTCGTTTATACTTGCCCTAAATACTTCTCTTTCAGCCTGAGAAACGAGATCAATTTTCGTAATGACAGCAATATCGGATAATGAGAGCATTGGACCAATTTTTCGGGGTAAATTCATACCGCTTGTTGCTTCTAAAACCACTATCCCTAATGCCCTTTCAATATAAGGGGAACATCTCAAGCATAAGCCTGCCGTCTCGACAAATAACAGGTCGGCTTTTTCCTTGTAAGCCCAAGTTATGGCATCGCCTAAAACTACAACGCTGCAATGGTCTGGACATAGATCACCTGAATATATCTTTTTAGTTTTTATTCCGAACTCACTTTTTAAAAGTTCATCTTCATTTGCAAATTGAACATCTATTTTCAAGTAAACTATATTAGATCCCTTATTCTTCAATCTCTTGATAACCTGCCTCAGAACTGTCGTTTTCCCACACGTTGGAGGTCCTGCACATATAATTACTTTCATTTTTTATATCACCCCTATGCTAGATATCCTAATGCTCGTAATCTATCTTCCAAGTCTTTTTTATTCAGACAAGACCCTGCTCGTATTTGTGTACGAAAATCAAGCAAAAGATTGTCTAATTTTTTAATTTCTTCTGCTACTTCTTTTTCTTCAGCTTCGGTAATAATTACTTTTTGCATTGCTCCGTTCTTCATAACTATCCGAAAATCAGAAAGTAAAGCAATTCTTGGATCGTGAGTTACGAATATAAAAATCTTCTCATACTTCTTTAAGAGCTCAATAGCTCTCGTTCGATTAATACCTGCATTTTCTATTTCATCCAATAAAATTATAGGAGAATTCCCAATAACTACGGCATCGGCTATCAATAATGCACGTGTTTGACCTCCTGATAATTCCGTCATTGCGCTATTCAAATTAATTGGTTCACCAGTTAACTGATTAGCAAAATTTAAAGTCTCTTCTATTATTTGCTGGCTTTGGATTGTTTGCCTTATCCTTACATGATAATCTAAGAAGGTTTTAACAGGTAAATCTGATAAAAAATTAGTATGCTGAGTAATCAAGGCCACGGGGTTTTTTGAAGGATCTTCCTTGAATTCTGAAGAACATTTTTCGTCATTTATTAGAATACATCTTTGGGATGGTGTATCTTCATTCGCAAATTGTTCTATATCATTAATTAATGCGGTTTTTCCAGAGCCCGTTGGGCCTACTATGCTTATAACATTTCCCATATGAAGCGTTACTTCATCTACAAGTTCTTTTTCATTTGATTTTCCAAATCCACCAAGTATGGTTAGTTTTTCTATTTTCACGGTTTTACTTCCTTCATTATTTTATTTAAAAACAAAAAATGGATCCATAATTATCCTTAATTATGTATCATGATATTTAACTATGACGCATTAAGAATTCTCATACTTCTATTTTAAAAAAGAAAGTCAGTGTTGTGCAAAAAAACTGAATAATTATTAGATTTTGATAGTTCAAGTGGAAAAGATGCATTAAAATTAATATCTTGTTTTTAGCTATATTTATACAAAATTAATTTTTTTCGCTAAAAATTTTAATGTCATTAAAGCCTTTTTTTAACAAATGGATTCATCTAAACCATCCTTAGCAAGGTTAAAGATTAAATTTCCAAAGGATATTTGGATTACTCAGCTTTTTGACGAATTCAAGGATATAAAGATGGAAATTGAATATTTTTTGCCCTTTGACTTGGAAAATCTGATAGGCAATTCAGTCGTTGAAATCCAGCATTATAGCATTGATGAGATCCTAAATATTATACAGAATCATAAATCAATACAGGATTTAAAAGTTTTAGAACGGGAAGAGAATAAAGTGAAAGTTAACGTTAAGACAAAGGATCCTTACCTACTATATGCTGTAATAAAATATGGGGTGTTAATTGATTTTCCTGTCAGAATTAAAGAAGGAAATGCATATTGGAAGTTAATCTCAACACGCTCAGGTATAGATGATTTACTTTCCTATTTTGAAAGTAAAGGCATAATGTTTGAACTATTAAGAATTGGAAATTCTCCCTATAGCGTCGAGGATACTTCAAATAAGTTAAGCTTAGAGGAATCGAATATTCTTAAGGAAGCAATTGATTCGGGATTCTTTGAAATCCCAAGAGAGATTTCACTTGAAGAGTTAGCTAATAAGTTAGGGAAGTCAAAATCTGCTTTATCAGTCATGTTAAGGAAAATAATAAAGAAAAAGGTAATGATCGAATCGTGAAAAAAGTTGAAACTATTTTTCCAGATGTTTATGTAATTGAACCAGATGTTTTTAAGGATGAGAGAGGATTTTTTATGGAATCTTATTCCTATAAAAAATACGGAGCGCTTGGAATAGATACCAAATTCATACAGGATAATCATGCAAAATCTCAAAAGAATACATTGAGAGGATTGCATTTTTCTAAATATCCCGGAC
>JAEOUI010000068.1 GCA_016839425.1 Promethearchaeota archaeon | reverse complement strand
TTTTTTGATTCTTGCCTAATTATAAATTGATTCCTTTCTTTTCTTCATTAATTGTTAGATTGTGGTAAA
Organism: Promethearchaeota archaeon; assembly: GCA_016839425.1. Next base: position 27,629 of record JAEOUI010000068.1, on the reverse strand, counting down.
TATGACTCTTGATTTAGACATTCCATGGGTTGAGAAATACAGGCCTCGGTCTTTTGACGACATCGTAAGCCAGAACATTGCTATTAATAACTTGAAAAACTTTGTAGAAAGTGGAGAAATGCCTCACATGATCTTTACCGGACCAGCAGGTACGGGAAAAACGAGTACGGCTCACATTGTCGCAAGATCTCTCGTAAATGAGGCAGATTATTATAGAAATGTCTTAGAATTAAACGCTTCTGATACGGTTAGGATGGACTTGGTTCGAGATGTCATAAAAGAATTCACGAACCAAAGCGTTATATTTGGTGAAAATTCATTAAAGATCATTCTCTTGGACGAGGCCGATAACATTCCTACACAAGTACAACAAGCACTCCGAAGGATAATAGAAAGTAGTTCTACTAGAGTAAAATTTATTTTAATGTGCAATTACATCAATCGAATAATCGATCCTATCATTTCTCGCTGTGCAGTTTTTCGATTCGTTGCATTATCAGAAGAAAAAATAGTAGAAAGACTAGAACACATAGCAAAATTAGAAAAAATCAATATTCCATCAAAACAAAAAGATAATTTTTTTCACATGTTATTCTTTGTTTCTGGAGGCGATCTTCGAAGAGCTATTAACACGCTCCAGATGTCCGTGGCTCTTGATTTGATTAAAGATTTGGATACGGAAGAAATTTTAAAAATATCAGGATTCGTTGATCAAGCATCAATGTTAAACATAGTTCAACAATTAAAGGCAAAAAATATTGAAAAAGTAAAGTATATCGTCGATTCTATAGAAAATCTCGATAGCAGGAACTTCATCAGACAAATTTTAAGCGAATTACCAAATATATCTGAAATTGATTCTAATGGAGACGCAGAAATTCGAAAGAAATTTGGAGATGTAGATTATAAAATTAATCAAGGTGCTGATGATAAAATACAGCTAATGGACTTGCTTGCAACTATAATACAAAAATTAAAAAATAATTCTAATGGTGAATCATAAATTGAGTGCTCCTATTTGGCGAATCAAATACTTGCCTAAAAATCTAGATGATGTCCCTGGTCAAGAAGAAACGAAGACCAAGCTTCGCGATTTGATCAAACAGCAAAATTTTCCTCATCTTTTATTCGTAGGATCGGAAGGAATTGGTAAAACAACTCTTGCTAAATTATTTGCAAAAGAATTCTTAGGAAAATATCACACTGCAAACTCGAGACTTGTTTATGCGAATGTACCCTTGACAGAAGAGGAACGAAAGCAAGCCCGTTCAGAAGCCTATGTATCAAAAAGTAAGATTGGGAGTATAGCGGGGAAAACAATGACATCTCCTGCTTTTATTCAAGTAAAAGTAAAACCATTTGTACAATTAAAGGTAATGGGTGCTCCATTCAAGATATTAATTGTTAAAAACTTCGAATCATTAGGATCGAATCAGCAGGCGTTCAGAAGGTTAATGGAAACCTATGGTTCGAATTGTAGGATGATCTTAATCACATCAAAAATATCTGCAATAATCGATCCAATCGTAAGTAGGTGCCAGCTTTTTTTGATCCCTCAAATTAATTATCAATCGTTTAGTGAAATGGTTAAAAATCTTGCCCGAAACGAGTCATTGGAAATAAAAGAAGACGCTATCAAAACATTATATAAAATATGTGAGGGGAAGCCTTCTAAAGCATTAGACTTGCTCCAACTTTGTAGTGTCAGCTCTAATGTTATTAGCTATGATGCCCTTTTCGAAAATTCTCAAAAGTTTAAAAAAGATTTAGTAAGAAGTCTCTTATTGATGGTTTTAAGAGGGGATTTTAAAAAATCCAGACAAATTAGTCGTACTATTTTAACGAATTATCGGTTTACATCAAATGAATTATTAGAACATTTCCTTGCTGAATTAACCAAACTACCTTTAGACAACTATACTCGTTGTCGCATAATTAAAATTATTGCTGAAGCCGACTTTCGGGCGCTGGACGGGAAAGACGATGATATCCAAGTTTCTGCTGTCCTTTCTAAATTATGCTTCTTTTCAGAATATTTATGAGGTTAATAATAAAATGTCAACTATAAAGACTAACATCCCATGGGTGGAAAAATACCGTCCGAAAAGTTTGAAGGATATGGCATTACCAAAAGCCAAAGTAAATGGACATAAAGTTGACTTGGCTGAAGAACTCACGAAGTTTATTAAAAACTTTTTTATAGAAAAAAGTAAAGTCAACGAGATGAATAAGCAAATAAGGACACATAATCGCACCTCCTCAGATAAAGAACAAAAAGACGAAGTTAAGCTCCCACCAGAAAAAGCTGCGGTCTTATTGGAGGGTGATCCAGGTATTGGAAAAACTTCAATAGTTTTTGCTTTAGCAAACGATTTGAATATGGATGTAATAGAAACCAACGCATCAGACACAAGAACGAGAGATGCTCTCGAAAAAAAGTTGAAAGAAACTACAAAATCTCGAGGAATTATGGATTTTGTACTTGAGGCAAAGAAAAAGCTTATTCTTATCGATGAAGTATATGGTATTTATGGAAATAAGGATAGAGGTGCCGTTCCTGCTATTATTGAATTGGCACAAGAGACTCAATTTCCTATAATCATGTGTTCCAATGAATACAAGCAGAACCTCCAAACTCTTTATAAAAAGATACAAAGATTTGAAGTACATACCTTGTCAAAACCAGAAGTAATAAAAATTGTGAGAAGGATTTTAACCAAGGAAAAAATTACTGGTATTACCGACGACGATTTAGGGCTTATAGCCGATAAAAACAACGGCGATTTAAGGGGCGTTATCAACGATCTTCAAGGAATAAGTCAAGGTCAGAGTAAGAAAGGCGATATGAGTCTCTTAGGAAGCTTGAGAAGGGATAATATTGAAGAAATTTTTACATTAATACGAGATCTTTTCCAAGATGTGAAAACATTAAGAGAAGCTAGAAATCTCACTGATAAATCCGATGTTGACTATAATTTTTTATACAAGTGGGTTAGCGAAAACATTCCTACATTTATCTATAGCAACTCCGAGCTTTCGAATGCTTACGAAAATTTATCTCTTGCTGACGAGATATTTGGGAGGATTCGTAAAAATATGTATTGGGGTTTATTACCATATTTTTACGACCTATTTGCGGGGGGAGTTGCTTTATCAAGCAGGCAAGGTGCTTCGAACAAGGGTTTTCGAAGGGTAATAAATCCTACATACATCAGTTCAACATCCATGACGGCAGCTCAATCTAGTTTGTACGAAAAAATTAAGGAAAAATATGAGATTTCACAATTTGAAGCAATACAAGAGTTTGTACCGTTCTTGAAGGTATTATGCTCGTCCTCGAGAAAACAACTTAAAGTAGTGAGTGATTGGCTCGAACTTGACGCAAAAGAAAAAAAATTGCTAAAATCTGATTAAATTAATAGATTTTATTTTTTAAATATTTAAATTATATTAGCATCCTCCAATTTTGAGTAGGAGAAAAAGCCTATAATACCCGATAAATAGATTAATAAGTGCTATAATATAACCAGAACAGGAAAGCTAAGGATAAAATAGTCTGGAAAGACTACTTGGAAAATAATATATACTAAAATAACCTATTGAAACATTTAAGCATTAGATCAAAACTTAAAAAGTATTTATATAGATGAGTTAATTTTCTAAATTAATAATAAACAACAAAATAATGATAAAATGACTTTAAGTTCTACAGAAAAAAGACATGACGAATTTGAATCAGCAAGATCTAAAAGAACACAATATACATTAGAAATTGCTGGTGCTGCGATCTTTGGTGCTTTGAGTTTAATAATCTCAGCACTAACAACGCCATATTTAGTAAGAGTTCCTGGGTGGGGAATAACGGTATTTGAATTTATTGCTATAATTTGGATAGCTTGTTTTTATATTTTTGGTCCAAGAGCGGGCGTTTTAAGCTTGATCATTGGCGCTTTTACTCTATTACCTTTTGATACGAATCAATATGGCTGGATTGGACCTGTTATGAAATTTGCAGCAACTATTCCTTTAATCATTGTCCCAGTTATAGTCTTAAAACTTTATAAAAAGGATAATGGGAGTGATGTATTAAAGAAACCAAAAAACTTTGCAATTACCGGTATTCTAAGCATCTTACTTAGATGTATCTTAATGTTCTTAGTTAATGTCATAGTTTTTATGATTGTAACTCAAGGATATGTAGATTTTGTTAATTTGGAAATTTTAGGAATGCCTGAGATTAATGGCTGGATGGCAATATTAATTGGTTCTATAATCATTAATACTTATCAGAGTGTTTTTGATCTTGTCGTTCCCTACTTGCTTGTTTTTGGAATCAAAGGATATGGTTTAAAACTTGACGAAAAATTCGAAATCTGGTAATTTTTTTTTTTTCAATTATAGCGTGACAGGGTTAAGAAGTTGGAGGGCTATTGCGAGGTTGGCTATATCAACCAAGCATCTTTTTTTATAACTATTTGTTATAATATTTTTAATAGGAGAAAAGAAAATTAACTTAAGATTCTTAATAAAATACATGGAATTATCCAAAGAGATTCAACATTTTATTTTAGAAGATGTGATAAAACGCTTTTGTGAATATGTAAAAATAAATTCGACTTCAAGCGAAGAATCATCTTCAATTCCTTCTACTTCAAACCAACTCGAGTTTGGAAAAATTCTCGTAAATGAATTGAATGATTTAGGTCTAAAAAATGTAATTCAAGATGAATATGGTTACATTTACGCAGATATTCCCGCAAGTCTAAATCTAGAAGATGCTGAGCCTATTGGATTTATCGCACACATTGACACGTCCCCTGCCGTGAGCGGAGAAAAAGTCGTACCAGTTATTCACAAAGATTACGAGGGGGGAATAATTACTTACCCTAAAAATCCCGATTTAACCTTAAGCCCAATTGAATCTCCCCAATTGGAGAATTATATTGGCATGGACATCATCACATCTCAAGGAGACACCCTACTTGGAGCCGATGATAAAGCAGGAGTTGCAGAAATTGTTACTGCGTGTGCCACTTGGGCTAAATTCAAAGAGTTAAAACTCGGACCTATCGTTATATGCTTCACGCCTGATGAAGAAATTGGAAAAGGAATCGATAATATCAACTTTGATCGCCTTCCAAGAGTTTGCTACACGATGGATGGTTCTGAGATGGGGCAATTAGAAATCGAATGCTTCGATGCGTGGAAGGTTTCAATTGTATTTAAGGGCTTAAGCGTGCATCCTGGTTACGCAAAAGGACTAATGATAAACGCAATCCACCTTGCAAGTCGATTTCTTTCAGAAATACCTGAAAACGAATCACCCGAACAAACTGAAGATAGGGAGGGATTTTATCACCTTTCAAAATTATCAGGAACAGAAGAACGAGCCAATGCAGATGTTATAATTCGTGATTTTGATGAAAAAAATAATGATAAACGGCTAGAATTCTTTAAAATGTTAAAAATCAAATATGAGAAAAAGTATGAAGGTCTGAAGATTGATTTAAAATTCTCGCATCAATATCAAAATATGAAAACCTTTTTAGAAAAAGAAGAGGAAGTAATTGAACTGGCAAAGAAAGCAATCCAACAGGTTGGAATCAATTTGAAACTTCATTCTATTAGGGGAGGTACCGATGGAGCTGTACTGAGCTCTCAGGGAATTCCTACTCCAAATATTTTTGCGGGTGGATTATTATTCCATTCGAAAAAGGAATATGTGCCAACCATAGCGCTCCAAAAAGCAACTGAGGTGGTGCTTAACTTGGTTCGATTGTGGTCTTTAAAATAAAATCTCATATTTCAATACTACCTTTCGATTTTACTTGTATTTTTGAAAAGTCTGTCGTTGCGAATATTATAATGCAGACAAATAAAACTACAAATGAAAATGAGAAAGCAATCGTGTAAGAAAATGAATCGTATAGGATTCCAAATAATGTTGTTTCTACTAGCGTTAAAACACCTACTGAGAAATAATAATAGCCATAAGCTCTCCCTCGCTTGTTCTTTCCTACTAAATCAGCAACATAAGCCCTCGCAATGGGGTCCACGCTTGCCATATTAAGGCCATACAAGATCCAGATGATGATTATTATTACAAACGAAAATGATGAATTTTTAATTGGTATGGCTAGTACTATGGATGCGATTAATAATAAGGATAGACCAAAAATTATTATCGGTTTTCTTCCTACTTTATCGGATAGCGTTCCAAAAACGGGTGATAATAACATGTAGACCACGCTCGAAATTAAATAGAGGACGGGTATGAAAAACAAATCCTGCACATAATCGTAGGATCGTAATTGAAGAAATCCAATGTTAATACTTGCAAATTCTATTATCCCAAGAACGATAACTAACTTAACGAGATTCTTTCCAATCTTGTCTACCTTCGGATCTTTTGTCTTATATATAATGTCATCAGTAAGCTTGTTTGGATCAACATCTTTCACGAAAAATAATAGCAAGACGGCAATACTCCCAGGAATTATTGTAAAAAGTATGATTTGATTAAAGGACCAAGAAAACAACAACAATATTGTAGCTAATAATGTCCCAATAACGGCTCCAAGCGTGTCAAGTGCTCTATGAAGGCCAAAAGCCTTTCCCCTTTCGACAGCATGATAGGAAATTAAGGTATCTCTCGGAGCGGTTCTCAGTCCCTTGCCGAACCTGTCTGCGCTTTTTAAACCAAATACGGGTTCCCAAGAGGTGCTAAACGCCATCAATGGTTTTGAAATATTTGAGAGCGAATATCCTAAGATCACAAAGGGTTTCCTCTTGTTGATCTTATCGCTCATCCATCCAGAAAAGCCTTTAAGGATGTTTGATAAAGCGTCTGTGAATCCCAATATAAATCCTAAAATTGTTGCAGTCCCTCCTAAAGATACAATATATAACGAGAAAAAACTACTAATTGACTCGCTTGAAATATCTGTAAAAAGAGAAACAAATCCCATTAAGATAATAGGCATTGAAACGCCAAAAACGGTCCTTTTTTTATCATATTTTTCGTTTTCAACCATAGAAATCACGAGGAAAAAATTGTTTTATGAGCTCCTAAACTGATAATAAACTAAGATAGATGGTTGATTAAGAAAAGAAGGATTAACTTTTTAATTTTGATGTAATTTTGAAGACAGTGATTAAAGATAAAAGTAAGATAAATCATAAATATTAAATGAATTATTTTCATATGCATTACTAAATGTAAAATAAAATGATGTGATTACATGTCAAAAGAAAACGCGATTAAATTCATCGATGGTGCCCTACAAACTGGCGAGCAGATTTTTAGTCAATTAAGAGATATTTTACACGCAGCCAAGGTTCAAATCAAGAACCTAGAAGAAGAACGGATAAAGGCCGAAGAAGAAAAAAATCTCATGGAAACCATCAAAAATAGGCTCGAAAAGCGCGAGCAACAATTAGAAGACGAAAAAACGAGATTGGAACAACAAAAAAAACAACTCGAAGAAGAAACGAGAAAACTCGAGCTTGAAAAGCAAGAAAAAGATAAGAAAATAGGGGCTTTAAACCAAGAGCAGTTGCGACTCTTAGATGAATACGAAAAAGTTAAAGTCGAATTGAAGAAATTTGTTCAAACTGCTGCCCAACAAGAAGAAGCCGAACTCAATTTTGAGAAAATTCAAGCCCTCTTGTCTATATATCGAGTTTTAATTGAGGAAATCTGGCAAGGGCAAGCTCATTATCGAATTTTGCATGTTTTACACGGTGCCAAGGATTCAATGAATCGAGAAGAACTTAAAAACTCTACTGGCGTTGCAGGGGCGTTCGTCTTGAGATCTGTTCAAGAATTAGCTCGTGTGGGCCTCGTTGATTACGACGAAGAAACGGGAATTGCTAAACTTAAAAGAAGGCTTTATCCTAAGGTCGTCGAAGAATAAATCGATTTTCTAACCTTCTATTTCTTAAAGCTGACAATTGTTATTGGGTTAAAAACCGTCCCAGAATGTTTTAACCGGATCTTTTAGTTGATCCTTGATTTGGTCCTCGAATTTTTCGAATACGGATACATCCATATCCCAAGTAGAAAAAAAGTTAGGGGGATACTTCTTTATGAATATTTCTGCTACTTTTTCTAACTCTGGGATGATTTTTTTTTCCTTTATTTTTTTATCAGAGTTGGAAACAAAGAATAAATTATTTCTTTTCAGAAGGTTAAATCGCTTGTTGCTCAATTCAAAGCTAGATAAGCCACCCTCTACAAGCGTTTCTGCAAAGGTGTTTAGAGCACTCATGAGCCCTCCAAATAGTTGTTCGGTAATATCTGAATCGTATACCCTGTGATATAATACAGAGCCCGAGTCCATAAGTATCCAAAGGTCTTGCAGTACCTTAGCCATTTTTTATCCTCTCATGTGAATGATCAAAATTTTGATCCCTAGATCTATAAAGTAATTTGCTTTATTTAAATTATAATTTGAATTGATATGAAATTGTCCTAAAATAAACAATAAAAAATCCTTATAAAAACTCTTCCATTACTCAATAATAGAGAATTTATTGGTGAATAAAATAAAGTATGAAGAATTAATAAAAAATTATATATTTCAGATAAGAGGGCAACCTCTAAACGAGCCAAAAAATCCAAACTGGGAATTTGGGATAAGATTTAAGTATCCAAATCAAAATGGAAGGGTTTTTATGGTTATCAAACCTAAGGACTTGAATTTCTTCGAAATTTCTTGCGGAACGCGTCTCGATCCAGCACATCAGGAAGCATTTAACAAGATGGATAATAATGAAAAAAAGAAATTTATTAAAAATTTGGGGCAACTCATAATTAACCGAAGTTTTGAGCATGCGATGAACATTACCCGTACAAAATCCGTGTTTGTTCTAATCGATAGGATATTTATTGAACATGGAACGATTTCCTTGAATAATTTCTATAGAGCAATTAAAAATATGTTCTTTTGCACCCTTAATTGCGTGAGGTTCATTCAAGAGCGATTCGGAGCAGATTATGATCCTAATAAACACGGATTCGACGCAGGCGATTTCGAGCCATATATGGATTAATTGATCTTCTTATTTTTTTTATTTAACATTTGCCTCGAATGTCATTTCCCCTTTCTTATTGACATCAACGAAAATTAAATCTCCTTCGTTTACCTTGCCCTCAATGATTTTCAAGGAAAGCTCGTCCAAAACATATTTTTGAAGCGTTCTTTTCAGAGGTCGCGCACCGTAGTTTGGATCGTATCCTTTTTCGCTCAATAAATCTTTAGCTTTATCCGTTAATCTTAGTTCTATTCCCTTTTCTGCTAATGTTTTGTTAATATTTCTAATCTGAATGTCAACGATGTTCCTGATCTGTTCTTTTTCTAGGAACTTGAACACTACTATGTCGTCGATTCTGTTTAAGAATTCTGGCTTAAAATATCCCCTTAAAAGTTTAACAACTGCCTCTTGATTAATTTCCTTCCCAGAATTACTTGCTTCCAAGATATAATCGCTACCTACATTGCTTGTCATGATTATAATCGTGTTCTTAAAGTTCACCGTGTTCCCTTTAGCATCGGTAAGAACACCATCGTCAAGTATTTGTAGTAGTACATTGAACACTTCTGGATGGGCTTTTTCAATCTCATCGAATAAAATGACACTATATGGTCTTCTGCGTACTGCCTCCGTCAATTGTCCGCCTTCCTCGTAGCCCACATACCCTGGTGGGGCACCAATCAATCGTGCGACGCTATGCTTTTCCATGTATTCTGACATATCGATACGCACCATTGCGTGATCTGTATCAAACAGAAATTCAGCTAGTGCCTTGGCCGTCTCGGTTTTTCCCACTCCTGTTGGACCCATAAATATAAACGATCCGATTGGTCTGTTTGGATATTGTATTCCCGCCCGAGATCGCCTGATAGCATTTGAAACGAGTTCTAAAGCCTGTTCTTGTCCAATTACTCTCTTTTTCAATCGCTCCTCCATTTTAAGTAACTTGTCCCTCTCGCCCTCAAGCATGCGCGAAACGGGAACACCCGTCCATTGTGAAACGATTTTTGCAACATCTTCCTCGTCTACTTCTTGTTTCAACATTGATGTATTTGCTTGGATTTCTTTCAATTCGTTTTGATATTTTTCCAAGTCTTTTTTAAATTGGTTAAGAACTCCATAAGTGAGTTCTGCCGCTTTTTCCAAATCGCCACGTTTTTCTGCTCTTTCTGCCTCGATCTTGGTCGTCTCCATGCTCTTTTGTATTTCATTAATATTTGTAATAACTTGTTTTTCATTATGCCATTGAGTTTTCATTGCATCGCTTTTCTCTCCAAGGTTTCTTAGTTCTTCGTTGATCTTCTCAATTTTTTCCTGACAAGACTTATCACTTTCTTTTTTAAGAGCTTCCCTTTGAATTTCTAATTGGATGATTTTTCTCTCGATCTCGTCGATTTCCGTTGGCATGCTATCAATCTCGATCCTTAACCTCGAAGCTGCCTCGTCCATGAGATCTATAGCCTTGTCGGGAAGGAACCTATCGGAAATATATCTATTTGAAAGTGTCACGGCTGAGATGATTGCGGTGTCAGTTATTCGTACTCCGTGGTGGATTTCATATTTCTCTTTCAGTCCCCTGAGAATTGCAATGGAATCCTCAACAGATGGCTCAACAACATAAACCGTTTGGAACCTACGGGTTAATGCTGCGTCTTTTTCGATGTATTTTTTATATTCATCCAAGGTTGTCGCACCAACACATCGTAATTCTCCTCTAGCAAGAGCAGGCTTTAACATATTTGAAGCGTCGATTGCTCCTTGTGCCGCACCTGCTCCAACTAATGTGTGAAGTTCGTCAATAAATAAAATATATCTACCCGCCCCTTTTTCTACTTCCTTCAAGAATGCTTTCAACCTATCTTCAAACTCACCCCTATATTTTGCCCCCGCAATGAGCGCCCCCAAATCTAAAGAAAGTAATTCTTTTTCCTTTAAAGACTCCGGGACATCGTTATTTGCTATCCTTTGAGCCAGACCTTCGACAATGGCGGTTTTTCCTACTCCAGCCTCTCCAATTAATACGGGATTGTTTTTCGTCCTTCTCGAAAGTATGTGCATTAGGCGTCGAATCTCATCGTCCCTTCCAATCACGGGATCTATCTTACCTCTACGAGCAAAATCTGTAAGATTCCTGCTGTATTTCTCAATTGCTTGATACTTTCCCTCAGGATCTTGATCGATTACAGATTGATTTCCACGCACGCTCTTAAGCGCTTGATAAATCCTATCTTTTGTAACCCCATGTTTCTTTAATACTTGATGCACTCGAAACTTATTAGAATCTGCCATTGCGATTAAAAGGTGCTCAGTACTTAAATATTGATCTTTTAATTTTTCTGCTTCTTTCCAAGCCAGATCCAATAGTATCTTTGAATTTTGAGATAACATCGCTTCAATCACTCCCGCACCAGTTACTCTCGGTAGGTTATCGTACAATACTTTAAGTTCTGTATTGAACTGATTCAAATTTATACCCAATTTTTGAAACAAGGGTGTCGTGATACCTTCTGATTGATCGATAAGCGCCATGAGCACATGAACAGGTTCAATTTGCTGATTGTTATTATCTTCCGCCAAGGATTTAGCGCTCATCAAGGCTTCTTGTACTTTTATCGTAAATTTATCGAATTTCATCATTATGTCATTTCACCTATTATATGCCAGTTTTTTTTAATTTTTCTAATAAATCTTTTTGAGTTTTATTCAAATTGCTTGGGACATCTATCTTGATCTTGACAAGTTGATTTCCCCTCTGATCCGAATTAAACTTGTAAAATCCTTGATTTTTTAACCTCAATACGGTGGAATCTTTAGTACCTGGGGGGACCGTCACGTAAAGCGTTTTTTCCACGCCAAGGACATCAATCTTGCCTCCAAGGGCTGCCGTGGTAAAGGGGATCTCTTGAATCACGTGAACATCGTCGCCTTTCCGCCTAAAAAAGTGATGCGATTTAACATGAACAGCTATATACAAATCTCCAGGACTTCCTCCATTCTCTCCAGGCATCCCTTTACCCTTGAGCCTTAATTTTTGATCGTTCTTGATTCCTCTTGGAATTTTCACGTTTAATGTTGTATTTTTACCCGTTGCTGGATCTTTATATTGAATTCTTCTCTGACCTCCAGTGAAAGCCTCCATAAATTCGATTTCCATGTCATATCTTAAATCGTCTCCTTCCCGGGGTTGATTGGTAAAAGGCGATGATCGAGCTCTTGTGCTACCACCCCTGCTTGAAAATACATCAAAAATGTCTCCTAAATCGTTAAAAAAATCAAATCCTCCAGATCTTCTCTTTCCTCCAGCGGATCCAAAAATATCGTTAAAATCAAATCCGCCTGGACCACCTGATGTCGAATAATAGTAAGTTGTACCGTCTGGTCCTTGATAAACCCTTCCTCCGCCTGGAGCGCCTCCTGTCCATTGTTGATACGCGTTCGGATCGCCATCAACGACTCCGAATTTATCGTACATTTCCCGCTTTTTATCGTCAATAAGGACGCTATAGGCCTCATTAATCTCTTTAAATTTTTCGCCAGATTTTTTCTCATCAGGATTAACATCTGGATGATATTTACGGGCCAATTTTCGAAAAGCTCTTTTGATTTCTTCCTTGGTTGCACCCTTTTCTAATCCTAATATGCCATAATAATCTTTTGCCATTTTAACGACCTCTTTAAAATTTGATTATAATTTTTCTCAATCTTTCTTCTAAATCTTTTAAGCTTCTGGTTCGGCAGGTAATGAACCTGCTTTTTGGCTCTTCTATTTTTTTCGAACCCTTGATATTAAAAAATAAAAAAATTTAATTATTAGCTAAATTCGGCATCAACTACTCCATCGTCTTGACCGCTTGCTCTTCGGAATTGCTCCTCCTCGATTTCGTCTTTTGTCTTTCCTTTATAAGTCTCTTCTCGAGGTGGTGTGCCACCCATTCCCCCAGGTGGTGCCCCTTGGAACGGACCTTGTCCTGGTTGCTGACCGTACATCCTGCTTGAAACCTCGTGCAGGGCATTTTGTAGCGATTCCGAAGCATTTTTAATCCTTGAAAGGTCTTCGGATTCCATAGCGGCTCTTAAGTCTGAAATTTTGCTCAAAATGTTGTCTTTTAAATCTCCAACCGTTGTTTCGTTTTCTTTAATCAATTTTTCAGTCTGATAAATTAAAGCTTCTCCTTGGTTCTTAGCCTCGGTCAATTCCCTGAATTTCTTGTCTTCTTCGGCGTGCCTTTCGGCTTCCCTGACTTTCTGATTGATCTCATCTTCTGACATCTTTGTAGATGCCGTTATAGTTATCGATTGACTCTTACCGGTACCCTTGTCCTTTGCGGAAACATTTATTATGCCGTTTTGATCGATGTCGAAGGTCACTTCTATTTGTGGCACGCCTCGAGGTGCCGGTGGGATACCAGTTAGATGGAACTTGCCTAATGTTATGTTATCATTGGCTTTAGGTCGTTCTCCTTGTAAAACATGAATTTCCACGGCGGGTTGGTTATCGGCTGCGGTCGAAAATGTTTCGCTCTTCTTTGTTGGTATTGTGGTATTTCGTTCGATGAGCTTTGTGAAAACTCCACCAAGCGTTTCAACCCCTAACGAGAGCGGCGTGACATCCAAGAGCAACAAGTCCTCTACTTCACCCGTCAAGACACCTCCTTGGACTGATGCCCCAAGTGCAACACATTCCATCGGATCGATGCTTCTCTCGGGCGTTTTTCCCAAAAAGCTCTCGAATTTTGCTTGAACAACGGGCATTCTAGTAGGGCCCCCTACTAAAATAACCTTGTCTACTTCACCTTTTTTCAACTTTGCATCGTCAAGCGCTTTCTTAATGGGCGCTTCTAACCTTTGAATGACTGGATCGATTAATTGTTCCAATTTTGCCCTTGTCAATGTCATGTTCAAATGTTTTGGTCCTGATTGGGTGGCTGTAATGTAAGGAAGGTTAATATCCGTCGATACGGAAGTTGATAATTCTATTTTCGCTTTTTCGACTGCTTCCCTTATCCTTTGCATTGCCATTGCGTCTTTGGTTAAATCAACACCTTGTTCTCTCTTGAACTCGGCACACACGTGATCGACGAGGATCTTGTCCATGTCGGTACCTCCTAATGCCGTATCTCCTGCCGTTGAGATGACTTCGAACACTTGATTATCCATTTCCATTATGGTCACATCGAATGTTCCTCCACCAAGATCCAAAACTGCAATCTTAAGCGATTGTCCTTTTTTATCGAGGCCGTAAGCGACGGCTGCGGCAGTGGGTTCGTTAATTAAACGTCGCACGTTTAATCCCGCGATCCTTCCCGCGTCTTTCGTCGCTTGGCGTTGATTGTCGTTAAAATATGCAGGGACCGTGATGATGACGTCTGTAACTTCTTCTCCCAAATAAGCACTTGCATCGTCTTTTATTTTTCGAAGGATCATTGCGGATATTTCTTGTGGTGTATAGTCCTTTCCATCAATGGTAACCTTATACGATGTACCCATTTTTCTTTTAATGGCTTGAATGGTTCGCTCAGGGTTTGATATTGCCTGTCTTCTCGCGGGCTCTCCAACTAATCGTTGACCGTCTTTTGTGAACGCAACATAAGATGGAAATGCCTTACCTCCTAATGTGTTTCCTTCTGCGCTTGGAATGATGGTTGGTTTGCCACCTACTAATACGGCTGCGGCTGAATTAGAGGTTCCTAAGTCGATTCCTATTATTTTTCCCATTATTCATTCACTCCTTTTGATATTTTTATTTTTATTAATTTCTTATTCTGATTTGGTTGATATGTTTTTTGAAATGATAACCCTTGCGGGACGTAAAACTTCACCGTGATAAAAGTATCCTTTTTCCAATTCCTCCAAAATCGTATTATCGGGGATTCCATCTACTTCTCTCACCATTAAAGCCTCTTGTTTATATGGATCGAACTTTTCTCCTTCGCAGTTCATTGGTACGACATTTTCTTCTAAGAGTAATTTTTCCAAGTTTTTTATCATCATGTCAAGTCCTCTTTTTATTTGAGTTCCATTTTCTGAAGAATCTGTGATTTTAACTGCTCGTACTAAATCGTCGTGATGTGAAATGATCTTTTTCAAGAGATTTGCCGTTGCTTGAAGTTTATAGTTGTTGTTTTGTCGTTCCGTCAATTTTTTATAGTTCTCGAGATCTGCTCTTGCCCTGATCGAGGAATTTACTGCTTCTTGCTTTTCCTCCTTGAGTATTTCGATTTTTTGTAAATCGTTTTTTATCGCTTTCATTTCTTCTTCCATTGTTTCGTTTTTTTTAGCCAGGGCTTTGAATTTTTCTGTAATTATTTCAAGCGCCTTGCGGTCTTCGAGTAATTTTTCTAACTCATGTCGAGAGACAACAACATTCTTTCTTGGATCTTCAAGAGTCCTGCGTCCATTGAAAAAATCGAACATTCCATTTTCAAACATTCTATCGTTTCATCCCCGTTTTGGATTGATTTTTTTTGAGCGATTGTAAAAGTTACTTTGTATTTGGTAACCTGTCAACCTTTAATTTACATAAATCAAATTGACTATTTAAAAGTTACGATTTTTTTTAAAAACCCTCAGAAAAGCTTTAGAAGCGTTTCTGTAACTTTACTAACAAATTTCTTCTTGTTTAAAGCAGATAATTTTTTTAATTTGAAAAATTGGACTCAAGATCCTTTTTCTTTCGAAGCTGATATTTCATAATTAGGAATAAAAAAATAAGAAGTTAGGTGAATGAAAACGACTATAAAAAACAAAAAATTGATAGTGGCAAGCCTCATCATATCTGCCTTTGCAACTGCGGGTTTTGTATTTGCAATCGCTTTTACGGTAAATTATGGCGTGTATCAAGATTCGTTTGTATATTATTACGATAATTCAAGTCCCTCAGTAATCGAAGAACTCGATGTTTATGCTTCGACTTCTGGCATCTCAATTAGATACAACGACACGCCAACGGAACATGTGGTCAAGATAGAAGTTAAATTCCGAATTGAGGGGGGATTCGTGAAAGGTACCACATATACGGATTATTATAAACCCATAAGCTGGGAAAATTCTACTGGTGCATCTTTTTCATTGGAAAATCTTCCCTCAAGCGTATTAAATCCTTCCTCCTGGTTTAAATCGGAGCAGAATTCGATTGTCGTGACACTTCGCACTGATGTGAAATACGACATTGCGTGCACCGCTATAACAGGAGATGTATCCTTGAACGCCAATGAACAAGTGTCTTTTCAAGGAATTCAATTGAAAACCACAACAGGATCCGTTCAAGCAATACTAACAGAACCAAAGATCGACGAGGGAGTTTCATGCGAGGCCACAACAGGGAATGTGCTGATTAATCTCGAAAACACTACGATTGAAGGCAATATTATTGGTAAGACGGTTACGGGAAGTGTTACAATGGATGTCACAAATCCTGTTTTTAATCGTGATTGTGAAATCCGTTTGACAACTGTGACGGGAAGTGTTTCTACTGATATCTCTCAATACATCTCGTCGAATGCAAATGTATCAGGCTACTTTTCTACAACCACGGGCTCGATAAAAGTAACTTACGCTGATACAATCTCAAGTGTGGGAGCAAGATTTCTGGGAACTTACACCACGGGTTCGAATACATTTACTAGTTCGGCTTCGGGATTTACGAGTAGTGGAAGCGAGAGTGGATCCTATTTTACATCTGACGATTTTAATACAGCAGAATCTATATATACTTGTGAACTCAGCACGGTGACTGGTGAAATAATTGTATCTGCATTTAGCTTTTAAATTCTGTTTTTTTTAAAATACAAAACATATTTTATCTTTTCTTTTATGTGTGAATTTTCCTTTACATTAATGTGATAAAATTATTAGCGTCAGTATTTATTCCTACCAAACACTTGCTATTCTCAAAAAGATTTTAAACCAGAACATTTTAAAAATATGTTATTTTATGAAGTTTATCAATAAAATAAAGCATAAAAAGCGAGATTTTCCAATGGGAATAATAATTTTCGTGAGTTACGCAACGAAGGACGCAGAATGGTTTAAAATAAAAGAAATTGCCGAACAATTAGTCGAAAAGAACGAAATCGAAAATGTTTTATATTGGCAAGAGGATATGAAGGATGATATTTACAAATACATGAACGACAACTTGGGAAAATGTGATTTAGTTTTATTATTTTGTTCTAGAAACGCTCTCGATTCAAAAGCCGTGGAAATGGAATGGCAATCTGCTTTAAAAATCGAGAAAAAGATCATTCCGATCTTCAACGAAGAAAGCGACATCCCTCCCTTGTTAAGTACAAAATTGGGGGTTATGTTTAAACCCTGGGATTTGATCGCAACTATAGAAGAAATTTATGCCTTAATCTTAAAAAAATTAGATATTAAGGGAGTAGGAGGAATCACAGCATACGACGAAATTAAAGATAAGAAAAAAGCTCCAAACGAACTTGTATCCTTTTGGGGGGTGGAAGTATTTCAATTTGAAGTTGATGCGCTCCAAGAACTCGAACGAATGACGGGAATGCAGTTTTCCCTCGTGGATAAGATAACTTGGGAGACCCAGATGGGTTTTTCAGTTGAAAATAATCGAATAAGTAAACTTGGATTGCGCGAAGTTGGTCTACCTATACTTCCAGAATCCCTCGGAACGCTTACCTCACTTAAGGAAATATATTTACATTTTAATAGAATTACGGAATTCCCAGATTCATTAATCAAACTTGAAAACCTTGAAATCCTCTATATGGGCGATAATAAAATGAAAACTCTCCCAGAAACCATCAAAAATCTAAAATCGCTTAAAAACCTTGATTTACACGATAATTTCCTATCGATGCTTCCAGATGCTTTGGGAGAATTGATTAACCTGAAATTCTTGAACTTGAGAGATAATGATCTAGAAACCCTCCCACAAACAATAGGAAATTTGCGAAATTTGGAAGTGCTTATCTTGAAAAATAATCATTTTAAGGAGGTTCCAACTCAACTAATAATCCTTGAATCGCTGAAAATATTAAATTTTTCCCATAACCTCCTTGAGACATTCCAAGGAAATGTTCAAAAGCTTAAAAACATAGAAGTTTTGGATTTTCAATACAATAATTTGGTTGATCTGCCTGAATCCTTAGTAGAGCTTGAAAAACTCAAAATATTAAACATCAATATGAACATGTCTCTTAATTTTTCGAAATTAATGCAAAAAATCGTCAAGAAGTTGATAAAAAAAGGAATTATAGTTAAAGAGTGACCGTGTTAAAAGAACATTCACAATTAAGCCTTGATTAGAGAAGTTTTTTAGGAGGATTTTATTTAAATTATTTAATTAATTATTTTTTGCTTGATATGGCTCTAATGGCATTATTAATGAGAACTAAGGCCTCTGAATTGGTAACCATTTTTATATCTTCGCTGTTAATTATAAATTGAGGTTCCTTGCATTTTTCGCAAAGTTCGTTGATACTACGAACAAGAATCTTGATTTGTTCTCGTTCTTCTTTTATAATCATATTTAACTTGTCGATCTTGTCTTGTGAAGCGCGATATTTCGTGTTCACGGATACGATCGAGTTAGAGCTGTCTTTCAGCTGACTTTCTAACTCCTTGATTTGGTCGCTAAAATTCTTCGATTTTTGAACCATATCAAACCATTTTATTCTGTTTTAATCTTTATGAGAATATTTCCCCAAAATTGCCGAATTTTGATTCCTTTTTTTAAATCGGTAACTATCATATATACAATAGTTAACTTTTAAAAAAATATTGTAAAAAATGATTGTTCGTTATGGGCGATACAAAGAAATAATCCCTTGGCTTGTTAAATAAATTTAAATAAAATATAAAAATAGCGTATTATTGAAGAATGCATTCACTTTTCATTTATACCTTCAAGAATTTCACCAACATAATACAATCCAATCACATTTCCCCTCCTTTGGTATTTCCTGGAGACTAGTAATATTATTACATGTTCATTTTCGTCAACCATTCCAATTTCAACCGAATTTTTGACGGAACGCTCGATTATACTTTCCACATCCATCTCGTAGAAATCCGGGTCGTCAAGAAAGATGGGATGCACGCCCCAAATGAGATTTAGTTCCCTTGCAGTTCTTTTTGAAGGCGTGATGGCGATAATGGGGAGTTCGGGTCGAAACTTGGCAATCATCTTTACACCAAAACCCTTCCTCGTGATGACAAGAATTTTTCCTCTAAAATTTAGTTCCTTCATTTCTTTTGCCAGATCGTAAATAGCGTGTCCCAAGGTTTGAGTGTGCGTCAATCGCTCAGAGTCGAAATCGTCTGGAGATCTTCTTGGCATGTGCTCGGTAGCGGTACGGGAGATCTTTCTCATGAAATTAACGGCGTTAATAGGATATTTACCAACTGCGGTTTCTGCACTTAACATGACGGCATCAGTTCTATCGATCACGGCGTTATAAATGTCGTTAGCCTCTGCTCTTGTTGGAATGGGATTTGTTATCATCGATTCTAACATCTGAGTTGCAACGATTACTGGCTTCCCCTCCTTGTTGCATTTATAAATCAATTCCTTTTGTCTGAGGGGTACTTGATCCGGCTGAATCTCAACTCCTAGATCGCCTCGAGCAACCATGATGCCGTCACTTACCGTGAGAATACGGTCAAAATTGTCTAAAGCAATTGGGCGCTCTATCTTCGAAATGAGTTTGATTTGTTCGTTTCCATAATTCTCTAAGATCTTTTTTACGTGAAGGACATCGTCGCCACTAGATACGAACGATATGGCCACATATTCAGGATCCAGTTCTGCTATTAGTTCAAGATCTTTAATATCTTTTTCAGTTGGAACTTTTTGTTGCAAGTCCCCCCTTGGAATGTTCACGCCCTTTCTATCGCTAATAGATCCTCCCGCAAGCACTTTTGCAACAAGGTGGTCTTTTAAAACTTTTTCTACCTGAACCTTGATAATACCATCGTTGATATAAAAAAAATCTCCCTTTTTCATGGTGCTTAAAAATCCTGGTAAAGGTATGGAAAATTGTTCGTTATCACCTTCAATCTCCTTTTCGTACACTGCGATCTCTTGACCGACATTAAGATTGTACGATTTTTCCTTGAATGTTCCTATTCTCATTTTTGGGCCTTGTATGTCCGCTAATATACCAATCGTGTCGCTTACTTCTCGGATCGTTTGTACGAGTTCTCTTTTTTCCTCATGTGTTCCATGAGAGAAGTTCAAGCGAAATACATCAACGCCCGCATTAATGAGGTTGTTTAGCATCTTTTTTGAAGTCGAGGCAGGTCCCAAGGTTGCCACGATTTTAACCGTGTGTTCTCGAAATGACATGAATCATCTTCTCTGCGTTAAATTATGTGATCTTGTTAAATTCAATATTAATAATATTATGAACTACTTGCTTATAATTATTGAGTTTCAGCTCGTTGGATTAGTGCAATTATTTTCTTACGAAATAAAATCCTTTTTTCTTGTAATAATGCTTTTGTCGTTATGTATTCTTCGGTTGAGGTGCATTCTTTAAGCAACAACAAACTCGTCCGATACATTTTGATATGAGGTGAATATTGAATGAGTTTGAAATTTTCTTTTTTGGATAAATCTTTTTTTGCCAACTCGGATATAATATCAGAACTTTGGCTTGCTAAAGAAATTGCTAAATAATATTTGATTTTACTTTTTTTTGCTTTATCCTTTAATACAAATAGAAAAAAATTCTTATTTTGAGATTGAAGATCGTATAAGGCCTCGATTTTTAAAATTTTACGCTCTTTTCCAACGATTTCTGTCATTGGCGGGTGCTTTCCCCTTATTTTTTTTGCCCTCTTAATAACTTGGTTTTTCATGTAATCCTTGAAAGATTTTATTTCTCCTTTTTTTCTCGTCCTTGATCACTTTTTTTTTTCATATTCTTAATCATAGAAAATGGTGCGCTCCGTATAAATGATCTCCTAGAATTCCTCTAAAATCCACATAGCTTTTATTATCTGATGAGATTTTAAGTGTTTATATAAAATATTCGAGTAAAAATAACCTTGTCTCAATTTTTGACTTAAGAATTGCATGATCAATAATTATATGACATCTTCGTTCTCCCGACATTTTCCTATAAGCACGACAAATTAAAAATATATACGCATATTTTACCGGCTTATTATCCCCGTTCCAAAACGATAACCATATCTATCGATTTAAGGGATTTTAATCAAACGACCCTTTGACTAAAAAGTCGAAACATTTATATATAGTGGTTAACCACGATCATAATGGGAGCAATTTTCGATAAAGTTACATCTATTTTCCAAGTTACCAGTTTTGAAGGCTGTAAGGTGATTTTTTTTCGGCATGAACGCTGGAGGCGTAAAATCACTCCTTTAAATTAAAGCATTACAAAACGAGAAAGAAAGAAAAATGTCCATGCAAACACCCTTGGCAGAAGAAAATCTAAATCTAAGCAAGTTTATAGATTTCGATAAAATCCAGAATACTTTCTACGATAATGTATATCTCGATGATTATAAATTCGTCGTTAAGATACCGCTTTTAAGAAGTAAATCGGAGGAAGATATTCGAATTAAAAGATTCACCTTGGAAAACTATACATTTCTGTTTTCGTATGAGTAGCTTTAAGATTGCTCCTACCTAATAAATAAACTCTTTATGATATGTAAGTTTAAGAAGATTTTTTAAATACTTTGATCCTAAATCGTAATTTTAGAAATTAAATTAAATAAAAAAAAAAATTTATATGGTGTTTTGTCTACTTATAAAGAAAAGATAAGAATTATCAATATATTCCTTGATAATCAAACCGTTATCTACTAATAATTCTAATTTTTTATCGAGCGTCGTGAGATGCATGTTAAGATCACCAGAGATTTGCGATTTAATCGCACCGATGTTATTTTGCTTTAAATAATCTAGGATTCTCTTGTTTTTTGATATTAAGTATTTTCTTTTCACATCGCTAAATGTCATCCTTGAATCGTAATAAAGAATGTGGTTGTCGAAGGAATCTTTTGCTATAAAATTAAACTTTCTCAGAATAGCAAGGTGCCACACTACCACATGATGACTTAAATTTAATTCCTTCATGAGTTGTGCAATATATTTTCCCGGATTTAAACACAAGTGATCGTATATGTTCTTTCGATTTTCATTTATAAGAACATCGTTAATGGAAAGCGTTGATCCTTCAATTATCATATTTTTCGAAATAAGAGAATATAATATCTGTTTGATTCCTTCTTTATTTATGTTGATAGATAAATTCGCAAATTTCGACATAAGTATTGAAACGAACTTCTTGCTATCAAAAGTTTGCTTCTCGCTCAGAAGATCACGAATCATATCAAAAACAATTTTTTCCGTTTCAAGTAGTTCACTTGACATGTTCATAAAACCTCATCATTGTTTCCATCAAAGTCGTTTTGTAAGCCTTGAATCATTTCATTAATGCACTCTTCTCGTAGTTCCAATGGAATAGCCATTATTTCTTTCAAGAATTGGATTTTATCCTCATTGTTTTCCCATGATAGTGACTCGACCTTCGTGAGAAATTCGGAGGGAACTAATGTGAGACACACATCTCCTGATTCGTCTAATAACTTGTGCACTTTCAGAAATTCCTGCAGTGATCCTCCATTGAAAGAATGATTGTGTTCTATTGGTTTTACTTCGAGAGCATCAGAAGTTATTACTTCAATCTCTTCTCGAAAATCTTGACCGCACAACCAGCACCTTTCCTCTTTTTTGGCAATGAGGCTTGCGCATTTCATGCAATATTTTGCCTTGCATTTCGGACACGAAAAAATCACGCCTTCAATGAAACCCTTGTGAATTTGACATGTATCTCTATCTTCGAAGATTTCCAATTCGCTTTCCGTCCTTTGAAGCTCCAGCATCGATTCCGCAGTTTCAGGATTAGATCGATATTTCTTTGAAGGTTCCGATTTGGGTTTTGGGAACTTGTTTAGACTTTTATTTCGAACGCTCCTGCTCTTGTTTCGATGCCTATGAGATACAATATACGCAGGTATTACTATTGCCACCGCGCTTATAATACTAATGACGGCAATTATAATACCAAAGGGAATGTCTGTTGAGGGTGGTTGCATCCCGCTTTCAAGTGTGACCGTTATCACCTGCGTTTGGATCACATTATCGTTTTTATCAAGCACGGTGATCGTGATCGCGTAGTCTCCAAGAGCGCACGCGCTCGCGTCCCAATAACCAACCCAGGCGCCCGATATCAGAGACATTTCTACCTCGATATCCGTGCTAGAATCCCTAATGGGTGCTTGTACCGGACCACTTACGAGCACTCGTACAGAAACATCGTTAATTATATCCTCACTTAAAGTAATCCTGATTTCGAAATTGGAATCCCTGGCAATCGAGTCGCCGTCAACCAAGCCGGTGACGACAAGATCGAGACTCTCGACAACCGTAATTTCCAACCACCAGAAACTTGTATCGTCATCGGCATCTGTCACGGTCAGAGTCACGTTATAGACGCCTGCTTCTGCGTATTGATGGGTTGGATTTTCCAAGGCGCTCGTAAATCCGTCGCCAAAGTCCCAAGAGAATGTGGCGTCGGGATCGCCCTCAGAACCGTCGAAAGTGAATTGAACGGTGCCCCCTACAATCGCGGGCGATGGACTTGCCGTGAAGTGAGCGTACGGAACCAGATCCGGTGGATTGACAGTTATTAGCTCCCATGTGGAATCGGTATCGCCGTCGTCGTCAGTCACGTTCAGGGTCACGTTATAGACGCCTGCCGTCGCGTATTGATGGGTTGGATTTTCCAAGGCGCTCGTAGATCCGTCGCCAAAGTCCCAAGAGAATGTGGCGTCGGGATCGCCCTCAGAACCGTCGAAAGTGAATTGAACGGTGCCCCCTACAATCGCGGGCGATGGACTTGCCGTGAAGTGAGCGTATGGAGTTCGATCCACTTGAGGACTTATGAGAGGATATCTGTCCTGACTTCCTGCGGAACCCAGTATATCGTGTGGTTGGTCTCCGATTCCATCCAATGGATCAATATCGCTCCCAGTATAATTGCTCCAATAGTTCCCCTTGGCGCCATTGTCCCATTGGTTTCCCAAACCGTCGTCTACTGCGTTTATCTCGTTGTCCACCAACGAATTAAGGTATAAGGAGTTGTTTTCGCTTTCACGGAGATAGATTCCTTCATAAATATTATATTGGATCCAATTGCCCACAATAAGATTGTCGTGAGCGCGATAGAGATAAATACCGCGCTCCTGGTTGGTTGTTGCTCTATTACTCACGTTGTTTCCCGAAATAAAGTTTTCATTACAATAAGAACTTAAATATATTCCATAGTCGTCGTTATTATATACCGCGTTTTTCGAGATCCTATTATTAACACAATAGGAACTCACTGAGATCCCATATCGAATGTTATTGCTTGCGTTGTTATCCGAGATCGTGTTATTATCGCAATAGGAACTGACAGAGATCCCAGTTTGCATGTTGTTGCTTGCGTTGTTATCCGAGATCGTGTTATTATTGCAGTCTTCGTTTAGTACAATCCCATATCGTTTGTTATTGCTTGCCATATTTTCCGAAATATCATTGAAAGAACTGGAATGTAAATAGATTCCCGTTGATGTTAGGGAGGTATCAACTCCAGATACAGTACATTGCGAGCAGTTAATCAAGAATATTTGTCCAGCGTTATTAAAGGCACTCGTTTCCAATCCAATCTCGTCCACATAGTAATATATTGGCTTTTCGTTTGCCAAATTTGAAGTATCGATGTCGTGAGACTTTAATTCCTCGAGCGTGCCGGAAACGCTTAATCCCGATTGGTTCATCTTGTTTCCGAACAATTTTGAACCTGTTCCTGAAATTGATATTCCGGATTCTCCATTATAATTTGCGTTGTTTCCTGAAATGGTATTGCCGCTGCCATAAGAAATGCCAATTCCTGTCCTATCATTATTAATTGCATCATTTTCAATCACGGTGTTATTACTGCAGTTATCATACATATATATTCCGTCATAATTATTATTACTTGCATTGTTTTTCGTTATAACATTATTGATACAACTCTCGAATAAATATATCCCTCTATATCCATTTTCGTTGGCTTGGTTTCCCGAGATATTGTTTTTATCGCATTGTTGATATAGAATTATCCCATTTGAATCAAAATTTCTATTGGCAATGTTAACCGATATTGTGTTGTTGTCGCAATCGTTTTCCAATCGGATCCCACCTGGATTATCGCTCCAAGCACCGTAATCATTGTAACTCACATTATTTTCTAATATGGTGTTTCCGTCGCAATAGTTGTATAAATATATTCCACAATCCATGTTTTTAGTTGCATTATTTCTTGAAATGACATTATTATTACTGTTTTCCGTCAAATATATTCCAGATTTTTTGTTTTCGCTTGCCGTGTTCTCCGTAATGATGTTATCGGAACTCGAAAGTAAAAAAATGCCAGATGTGGTTTGGGATGTGTCTACTCCAGATATTGTACATTGCGAGCAATTAATTAAAAAGACCTGTCCTGCGTTGTTAAATGCGCTCGCGCTTAATCCAACCTGATCTACATAGTAATATATTGGCTTTCCGTTTACTTGATTTGAAGAATATATAGTATGTGTCCTTGCTGATAAAAGACTAGTCGATCTATAAAGGCTTAAACCCGTACCTTGCATTGTATTACTATACATTGTTAGAGTATCTGAAAATGTTATTATTATGCCCTCATTGCAATTATTGTATAAATTATTACCATTGATCGTGGTATCATCGCTAGAAATATCTTCAATCCCTGAATCTTGGTTGGTTGAAAAAACATTGCCAGCATCATTATATCTTATTGCGCTATTATCAATATATGCTAAATATATCCCAGAGTCAAAATTGTCGTTTGCTTCATTACCTGAGACAAGAAGTCCGTCGCAGCTTTCCAAGTAAATTCCGTATTCTTGGTTATCAGAGACGAGGTTACTTGCGTTATTGTTTAATACATCGCAATCATTACTATCTCTTAAAGAAATACCATGTCTACCATTTTCGCTCGCGTTGTTTCCAATAACATCGGTTCTATGACAATAATTACTTATGCTTATCCCATGATACATATTATATCCTGCGTTATTTCCCGAAATAGTACTATCATAACATGAACCACTTAATTCCATGCCATAATTATTATTGTTCACGGTGTTGTCCGAGACGATTGTATTATCACAATAGTTATTGATGCATATTCCATAATAACTTCCTTGTATGGTGTTTCCAATTATAACATTGTTGTCGCAATCCTGATCAAAAAATATCCCACCACGATAAGGAATGTCATTGTCATTTACGGTATTTCCCGTTATGAAATTGTAGTCACAATCATCGTATAAAAAAATTCCCGCACCGTTATTATTGGAACAATCGTTATCGATTAATTGACCGTTTTCAACATTCACGAGCTTGATGCCCGCGTTGTAATTTGGATAGCTACCCAGATTGGAGTTGGTTAACGAGCAATTTTTTACGACAAAATAGACAATCGAGTTAGCAATCTCGATGCAAGATCCTGCATTACCGCCATTGATCGACACATTTTCGATCATATACGGATTACCACTCGTGCCTTCTCCGCTCAACCACGGCACTCCCAAGGCAATATAATAAGTCCAATTATTGCTGCCCGTATCGTCGATGACGATGGGATCGGGAAGCACCCAATATCCGTTTTCTTTTAGATAAGGCATTTTTTCATCGTTTAAAAGATCAAGTTTCACTTGGAAATCGGAAATTAAGCACGTTCCTAAAACCATAATTCCAAGAGTAATTACTAAATAACCAATTTTAAATATTTTTTTTTTTGTTTTTATTCTTATCATTGTTCAATTTATTCTTTTTTTTGTAAATTTGATATTACCAATAATAATTTATGTCTATAACTTATAGAAATCCTTAAAAAGGGATCTGGAAGATTTCTGCATGAATTTTTTTAGCATTTACACTTCTTGTTAGGTTTTGAAACGGAATTTTATATTGGATAAATATAGCATGCAAAACATTGCTTTTGATAAAAATATTCTGAGAATTTTCAAAAAATCGAATTAATATTTTTTTTGAAAACTAATACAATGATATTGTGCTATATATCATGGATATATTCTTAATTTCAAATGTTAATTCTTTACTTGTTCGTTTAAATAGGATAAAATACCTAATTTTAAGGTATTTTTTTCGCAATTTAAATCTTAAATAATTCTTTTAAGATTGCCACGCTCAATTTGATATTTACTATAACGCCAAAAATTAAAGAAGAAATTACAACAAGAAATTCCATTAATCTATTTAAATCTTTAGAGTTTAAACATCATCTTTATAATTCGTAATTTCCCTTCTGAAACCATGTCAAGTTCGTGGATGGGAGGTTCAATTACATCTAGCTTAAACATTTTTAAAATTTATAATTAAAAAGGAGAAATATTTTGACGAACCTCATGTGGATTTTGTTCAAAATTCTATAAAGCAATTATCAAGAGAATATCAAAAAAATGGATAACCAATTCCCCTCGCTTATTTCTTAAGGGTTATCTCAGTAAAATAG
>JAEOUI010000067.1 GCA_016839425.1 Promethearchaeota archaeon | reverse complement strand
GTCATCTATAAAGGTGGTCAAACTATTTTTCATAAACGGTTTGGAACTGTAAAGATCGATCAAGATCTCATTACTGCTTTTCTCACTGCAATTGAAAATTTCTCAAAAGAAGTCTTACCATCAGCAGATCCACTTCGTGTTATAGAAAAAGGCGATAGCAAGGTCATTCTTTCTTATGGCGAATCAATTTGTACTGCTTTAGTATGTGGTGTGTATCAAACTGAAAACGTTGAAATCCTAAAAGAAAAATTAGATTTGATTCTAAAGGGTATTCAAAATACATTTGCTGCAACATTAAGAAATGGGTCTGGTAGATTAGCAGATTTTGCAGGAATCGACGATATTGTTGAGATTAATATAAAAGATATATTAAGAGTGGCAATCCCTCCCCCTCTTGAAGAATTATGCAAGAATCCAGATAAATATTTCTTTACTATTGATGATAGAGGAATGAATCTTTATAATTCATATCTCCGAAATAATAAAATGTTTAGACTCTACTTGGAAAAACTAGGTTTAGAACAAGACTGGATAGATATGATACTTAATCAATTAAAAAATGGTAAATATTCTGGACAAAAATTATCTAATGATATTGGATTAGAGATAAATCGAACGATGGCAGTCGTCCGAAACTTAAAGCTTCGTGGTATTGTATTGTTGTGGATGTGATTAAACAATAAATTCTATTTATTTTAAATATATTTGGCTTCTTGGACAATATATGCAAAAAGTTTTATTTTCAATCGAAGGAAAAGAACAAAAAACTCCCATCGATTTAGTTGGCGAACAAGAATTTAGAAAATTATCTCCACAAGAAAAAATCGCCATAATGTCAAGTTCTATAAATCAAATTCATGAAGATTATGGATGTAAATTTAATTGGAAAGATAGTTTAATAGTAATATTTAAGGAAAAACAATATGAGCTTTTTAATGACGTGCAAAAAATTGTTAATTCTTGTATTATCGGAGATGAAATCGATGCAATTGCGTTTTCTACTAGTGGAATAGACTTTAAAACAGCTTGCAAGGAAGCATCAAGGTTAATAATCGAAAAAATAGTTGAGAAAGATATTAAAACCTAAAATTTATTTTTGAACTCTTCCTGCTCCTTTAAAAATAACAATCATTTTATTTCCTTTTTGAGTAATTTCCAGATTGTCTGTAAAAATTTTATAGGTAGCATCAAAAACTTTCGAAATAGTGTTTCCTATTGCCTTTACGGCATTAGAGAAAACAATACCCAAAGCTGTATTGACATCCAAGAATAATCCGCTTTTTTGAAGATTTTCAGAAATAATAGCAAGCTCATCAGGTTCAAATGCATGAGAAATTATAAATATGATATCAACAGGTGATGGAGCATCTGGAAATTCCACGTGATTATTGTTTGAAAATGGAAAAACAACTGAAAGCCAGTCTTGAAAGATTTCTTCTCCATCTACAATAAAAAAATTACTATAATTACCTAGATTTGATTTATTTTGTGTAAATTTATCCCATTTATCTTGAACTTTCTTTTTAAAAGCCATCTGAGAACTTAAATTCATTCGGACTTCATCATCAAAAGCTTTAGTTATTGTACTAGTATCAAATCGATTAAAAGTACTAATTCGTTCTATCATTGCTCCAAAGCGATGACTCATTTTTCATTCCTTTTTTTTATAAGTAAATTATATTTGCGTGAAATTCTGGTTTGACATTAAGAAGTTGTAAGACGGATGTATAAAAACCTTTCTTGTTAAGATTAAAAAAGAAACGTACTTTTAAAATTTGATAAAAAACAAAGTAGATTTTAAAAAAACAAATAAATTAATAGAAAATCTCAAATCGATAATATTTCTCCAATCATTTTAGAATAATCCCTTAATACAGAAACTGTTAAACCTAAATCTGATGATTGAATACCTGCACCTATCATAAGAAAACCTTGTCCTGCGCACGATACTATTGTATACCCCTCACTTCCACGCACCACGATTTCTAATAGCTCTCCTTGTTGAAATTGAGAAACAGTCATTTGACCCATATTAAGAATTGCTGCAACTGAAGCCGATAAAAGGTCTGGATCTACATTCATTATTGAAAAATAAGCAATTCGCCTTCCTTCAGTTGTAATTAGTGCTAAAGTATGTAAAT
>JAEOUI010000066.1 GCA_016839425.1 Promethearchaeota archaeon | reverse complement strand
TAATAATCACAAATTTATTATTGTATTTAAATCCATCGATTTAGATTGATAATAATCGAAATGGATAAATATAAATTAATCTAAATATATACAATATATAGTGAATTACTCCAATAAATAAATCAAAATGAAAAACGAACGAAAGAATGAAATTATTAATAGTCTTAAAATGTGCGTTGATCTGAAAAATGATGATTTGGAAGTATATTTTAACGATCTTCGGCAAAAAGGATCGCAAATTACTTCAAGCGAAAATATAAAGGAAATAGCGAACCTATTCTCCGTTTTGGGAAATATGATACGTTTAAGTATTTTAAAGATCTTACAAAAAAAAGATCATTGTGTTTGTGAGCTTGAAGCAATGCTCGACAAATCACAACCTTCCATTTCGCACCATTTAAAACAGCTTGAAAGCTTGGGTTTGATTAGAGGAGTAAAAAAAGGATATTTTACTCATTATGAGCTTATTCCCGAAAAATTCAAACAATTACAGTTTTTATTTTCAACAGAGTTTTCCTTTAAATCTTCCTAAACTTTTAAAAATCTTCCTTCATAAATTTCGATCTTAAAGAGCATTTGATCGCTCTCAATCAATATTTTACGAGCCTTACAACTAAGTAGAGACAACAATGTTTATATAGAATTAACAATATATTCAATTAGAAATTAACATTTTGAGTGTTTTATCGTGAGTGAAGTATTTTCAGAAGACAGTCTTCGAAAAATTGCATCCCAAAAAATAACATATAGGTATAGTGTGAGAATACACGCAACTGCTTTCGTATTTGTTAATATCCTACTTTTCTTGATCAATATACTTTCCGTGCCTGAATTTTTATGGGCACTTTATCCACTTTTAGGGTGGCAGATTGGAATTGTAATGCATTCGGTTCTTTATATTTTATATGCTCGAGGAATATTTCCCATGGCTTTAAGAGGCGTTATTGTTCACCTCGTTGGATATATCTGCACTATGTTATTGCTATTAGGCGTAGATCTGAATATAATGTCCGTGGGAGAATTAGATAATATTGAGTGGTCGGTTTATCCTGGTTTTTTTTGGGGCATGGTAGTGATACTTCACATCATTGTTTACATGACCTATTTTCGATCAAAATCATCAACGGATGGTGGATATAGTTCTAAAAAGGAAAGACTAATCGAAAAGGAAATGGAAAAAATGAGAAAAAAACTCAAACAAAATAAATAATAATAAATGAGGGTGTTGCTCCATGTGGCTTGGAAAATTTCTAGATCTCGAAAGCGACCTTCAAGAATTGAAGCGCTCGATTGAAAAGGGTTTATTTGAAGATATCAAGAAAAACAAGCTTACACCTCTTGAATTTACCATTATTGAAAACATCTTCAATAGCAAGGAGATTTCTGGTTATGACCTCATAAAAAGTCTAGACGAGCATTTTGCCGGTACATGGAAGGCGAGTTCTGGAACGATCTATCCCATTCTTTCAAAATTAAAAAAAAATGGATTTTTAAAGATTCGGGATGTAAAAAGCCCGATCGGTCCAGTTAAAAAAGTTTATTCGTTGACTCAAGCGGGTGAAAAATTGCTTAAAAAAAAGGTAAAAGATAACTTTTCCCAACAATTAGACTTTATCGAGAACTTTCTAATCGAGCTCGCTTCGATATACATCAATAGCTTTGCTGAGGAAAAGAAACCAGAAAAGATTAAACTCGTTCAAGAACTATTGAAAGAATTATATGAAAATGTTAACAAAAAATTTCCAATTGCAAATATCGTGATAAATGAGTGTGAAAAATGTGGTAATCCGGTAGATCGGAAAGACGCAACATTTTGCTCGTTCTGTGGTGAGAAATTACTCGAATAAAATGATTATTTATTTTAAAAATTAAATTTAAAAAGTGTTTTTATTATCTATTTTATTTTCTAATTTCTTGATTAGGGAATAATCACTATTCCTAATTTATTATTTTATATCATTTTTTCCTAAACACATTAAATAATAATACATTTTAAAAAAATTAAAAATCCAATGAAAATTAACATGATAGAAAATAGCGAATTAAACCCAGGAGAACAAAAAATTCTAAATGAGATTGGAGATTTGTCAAGAATAAGCGGATCTCCCTGTGATTTCAAAGGAAAAGAAAAGAAAGGAAATACATATTATTATGAAGCAGAAAACGGAAATGTGTGGGATCTTAATTTAAATAGCGCTGGATTAGAACAGCTTCCGGATAATATAGGAGATTTAAAATCCTTAAAAAGCCTCACATTGAGAGGGAATAAATTGACAGAACTTCCCGAATCTATAGGAAATTTGATTGATTTAGAGTATTTAATCTTGGAAGATAACGACTTAAAGTTCCTACCAGAAACTATTGGAAATCTTGAGAATTTAAAAGAGCTCAACCTAAAAAGTAATAGAAACATAAAATTGTCAAATTCGCTCGGAAACTTAAAATCGTTAAAAAAAATTGACATGGGTAGTACTAAAATAACAAATTTTCCTGAATTTATCACCCGACTTGAATCCCTTGAATCCTTAGATTTAGGATTTTGTGAAGTAGAAAGTTTGCCTGAATCTATTGGAAATTTAAGATCTCTAATCTTTTTAGAGTTACAATCAAACAAGCTAATTATTCTTCCAGACTCTATATGTAAGCTCACGGCTTTGCAAAAATTAGATATTTGGCAAAACGAAATCACCACCCTTCCTAAGTCTATAGGCAACCTTAAATCTCTAAAAGAATTAAACTGCCATCATAATGAGATTTCCAAACTTCCCGAAAGCATTGGTAATCTTGAATCTCTTGAAATTTTTAACATAAATTGGAACCGATCGATATCAAACTTACCTGATTCAATAGGGAATTTAAAAAATCTGAAAAATCTACAAGCGGCCATAACAAATATCGAAAAACTTCCTGAATCGATAGGAAATCTGGGCTCGTTGGTATATTTAAATTTAAATTTTGCTAAAAAGCTTTCGAGTTTGCCAAGAACCATTGGAAAATTAAAGAATTTAAAGAGCCTTTATTTAGAAGATAATAGTTTTAAGAACATCCCAAAATCGATTTGGCCTTTAAAGGAATTAAAGGAATTAAGTTTTAAAGGAAATCCTCTTGATGAAGAAGCTTTTAAACTGTTAGAGAAACCAATACCTGCCATACTAGAATATTGCAGGAATAACGAAACGATAAACGTGTTCTTGAGTCATGCTGTTGCGGACTTTGATTATTTTAACATTCAAGCCATAGCAGAGTATTTAAAGGACCAGAACGAGATTTACCTGGCTTATTTTTGCGAAGAGGATCTCATCGGTGGCATTGATGCCTTTATGAACAATAAAGTCCCTGACAGCCAATTGATGCTATTCTTTGCCTCTCACAAATCCGTATTTGATTCAAAAGATTGTGCGCACGAGTTAGAACTCGCTCGAAAGAACGCCATTCAAATCATTCCTATCAAAGGAGCGGATGTAAATTGGGAAGATTTAGCCAATATCGGCTTATCTCGCGATTTAGGATTTGAATATAACGAAACGGACTTATCTAGTTTCTGTCAGGACCTTTTTAATTATATTGTAAAGTTCAAAGCGGAAGTTAACCTGTTTGAAAGTGAGAACGCAAGAATTGGCACGCATCTCTTTAATATAAAAAACACCATAGAAAATCTAGGACGCTCTAAACAATTACAAGAACTCGTGAAAAACAATATGAAAGAAATTGAAATTTTATTTACTCAGTTAAATAAAGATGAAATAAAACCCATAGAATATCTAAAAAAATTTTTTGATGTAATTTTTCAAAAACAATAAATTCATAGAAGTTCCAGTCTCTTCTATATTTTATTATTTATTTTTTATTTCTACTTCTATCAAATTTATTCTTCATTAAAGCTTTATTATCAGATAGATTTTTATTCAAATTTTAAACCACATAGATTTAAAAAAGATCTAATTTTATTGAAAAATTAAAATTTAATATTAATTACATAGAAAAGCGAAAATAAATGAGTGATAATAAAGACATTAAAAAGGATGAGAGGAAAGCATTACAAGAAATAGAAAAGTTATTCGGTGGTCCTTTTCGCAGGGTGGCAATGAGAGCATTTTCTAGCGTTGAAAATCTTTTTGATTTTCAAAAGGATGGATCAATCGTCAGATTAGGTCTTGATTTGGAGAAAATGGACTTCGACGACCAAACAATAAATCTCATAGGCGAACATGCTTCTAAGTTTACGCAATTAGAAACGCTTTGGATAAATGCACCTAAAGATAAAGATGTTCCAGGATGGATCAAGAATTTTGCTTCTCTAAAGATATTAG
>JAEOUI010000065.1 GCA_016839425.1 Promethearchaeota archaeon | reverse complement strand
TCAAGTACAATCGTTGGACTGCTGCAGGAGACTTCTGGAATCCCCCTTCTGGGGCAACATATAGATACTCAATTGCAGCAACGATTTTTCAAATATTTTGCAAGAAAGATCCAGATTTCTATAAAAAAATAATGTGTGAGTATTTTGAGAAAATTAATTCTGATTCTACATGGAGATCTAATAGAGAAGATATATTAAACATTTGGAGTGATATCGTGCCTGAAATAAATGGAATTGATACAAGATCCTATATAAACTCTCTTCCTGTTTTTCAAGGCCGTACTCCAGATGAAGGCGTATATATCTTAGAAATTAGGAGGCATTACGGTTCATCTGGTGATCAACAAATTGTCGTGACATACGCTAATAAAGATGGAAACTTATACTGGGGTATTAATAAAGACGATATTGACGATTACGACATACCAGAATGGGTTAATTACGACCCTGGAGGTGACGAATATTTTTACATTGATACACAGAACATGTCATATAATGTAGATGTGTATAATAACAATCACTTGATTACTCAAGTTGAAGGGATAACAGATTATGATAGGCGGGTTGATGGAACGGCAACTGGATTTGGATGGTTGTTAAACGATGATTTAAAAATGGAAAACTATCCCGTTGGCTTGTACAAGCAAAATATTACTTTTCCTGATTATTTTGAATTTGATGAGGGCGCCTCAGAAGACTTTTACTTCTTTGGATACGATGGATTAAATCAAAATATAAATGACGACTATCTAATAATGGTTGGAATCGATGGCGTTCAAGATGGGATCGTGAGTATCGTTCTTGACGAAATAATTTACACTCAACCCTTAATTCGGGGCGCTGCCGTTTTTCGATCAAGCGAATGGCCTTTTGACATGGAAGGTGAATTTCAAATCATCGTAAAAGATTCTACTGGAACCGAGCATTCGTATTATCGGACCATCGTAGAATCTGGATCAATACACTGTTATTATCAGCAATTATTTGTCATTATAGATGCAGATTTCGATGGTATTGAGGATAAGTATGATAATGATATCGTGCTAGATGATACTGATGATGATATGCATGATAATGATGATTCGCCAGACGATACTGATGATGATACGCACGATAACGATGATGTGCCAGACGGTACTGAAGATGATGCGCATGATGTGTTAAAAGGATTTAATCTCCTTGAGGTTTTATTGAGTCCGATTAGCTTATTAATTATGGGTATTCCAATTGGAATAATTTCTATTTTAGTTGTATTGAAAATAAAATCAAGACAATATTAAAGCAAGTAGATTCGTTTGTATCATTTCTTTTAAATATTCTATTTAGTCATTATTTATTTAATTTAAAGAAAGGAAATCATTCCCTACTAATCCAAATCTCTCAAATGTTTATAGTAATCCTTAACTATTTTATCAATGCTCTTTTGGAGTTGAGGATCATCTATCTTATCTCTCAAGATGCGCTTGCGTAAGATGCACACGCATTTTCCTTGTATTAATGCGATGGCCAATTCCTTTGTAAGTTTTGAATCCCTTGCTATGCCTTCAAGTACTCGTTCGATACCTGAATATGATTTCGAAAATATATCGTTAAATGCTTCAATCAATTCAGGGAAGATTTCGCTCGTTTCTTTTCCTATTTTTTGGAGAGCATTTGTAATCAAGTAATAATTTATTTCTTCTCCTTCCTCGAGCAAATTTATTAATATTTTTACCGCCTTTTTCGCTCCTTTTCCCATTTTTCCAAGTTCCCAAATTGCGTTCTGACGCACTTCAATGTCATCGTGGCTTAGCAATTTAATAAGAGCATCAACTTTTTCTTCAGTTTTCAACATTTGGTTTAATCCCTCTTTTTTTTGTTTTATAGATTTTTATTCGTGATTTTATTTTCTATGATTATTGAATTCTAAGAACAATGCAAGCGAGTTTCTTTAAAAAGGGATCTGGTGAAAAATTATACCATTCAATTATTAAAAAGAAATTTTGGTGGATCTGCAAGCAGTTATATAAAGGTTGAGATAAAATATAATACTTTTCAGCTTGAATGTATTATTTTTGCATTGATAGCTTTATATTGTTTAAAATAAGAGGAGAATGACCCATATAAATCTTCAGAAATGCTATTTTTATCATTACGGTTTAATTTTCTTCTTATAGCGCTTAAAACCTTTAAGGTTTGAAATAAACCAATCTTTTCTTGTATTTTTAATACAAATCTAAAATACTTTCGTCTTCTTTTATTATCAATTAAACGAAGGTAAAAAAAAAAGTAAATTATAGGTTTTCCATTATTTCTCTTGCGAAATTACGAGCCTTTTCTACTTCTTGTTCGTCTGGATGTCCAACTGTTGTATCTTGCATCTTTCCAAATTGCTGGGCTTGAGGATTATCCATTTTTAGCAGCATGTCTGCCACTTGTTGGGCAAGTACACCCTGACAATTATAAATTCCGAACATTTCTGAATCATTGGCAGATTCTTTACATCTAGTCAATAACGGGTCAATAAACGGTGTTCCGGGAGGAGAGGCGTGAGTGACGAAAAGTGCTACTTTTTTATTTTTTGCCTTCGTTTCAATGAATGTAGACGCTATATGTGGGGGTCCCATTTGATGGATGGGAAACCCTATAAATGTGAAACCATAATTGTCCAAGCTCTCAACTTCGTTTAATGGTTTGATCTCTTTCTCTCCCGAAATCGTTTCAAATATCGCTTCAGCAATCTTTTTGGTATTGCCTGACTGCGACATGTAAGTTACAAGCGTTTTCAATCTTTTCAACTCTAATTGTGGATATATTATTTGTAATCATATTTTTTTTTTATTTTTAACTTTATGATTGAACAAGGTGAAATATTGGATATTTGGGATTTTCAAATATTTTTTTACTATATAAAATATTCTTGTTTAAACTTATTAATC
>JAEOUI010000064.1 GCA_016839425.1 Promethearchaeota archaeon | reverse complement strand
TTTGTAAATTTTGATATGAAAGTTTTCCACACCACAAACATTTCCATTTTTGATGTTCTATATTAATTTGTTTCTTAGAAATGTAGATATCTTTGTATTGATAAGAATTTCCAATCTTAACTTCTCCTTTACATGCTTTACCATATCGCATTAACTGTAAATTTATCTCAGATCCGTTGAAACAATAGGGGCAACAAAAAGAAGGTGTAATTTCTGAACTAGTGTTATAATTATATCCTATCTCTTTTTTTACTTCTACTGGACCAAAATATTCGGTCTCTTCAAAATTAATAGTTATTCTTCTATCTGGTTCATATGAGGGATGATAAATAAGATTACCGTTTCCATCTAATTTATCAGATTTTAAAACTTCTAATTTTATCATTATTTCTAACATTATTCGTCCCCCTCGTATGGTCCATCATTTCGGGTTAATACTAACCCGCAATTATGGCAAGAAACTTCTTTTTTTGTATACGTGAATCTAACATCTGCGCCACAGATACATTTAGCATAAAACATTCTACACGATCCGTGTTTACGCCTTCCAGTAAAATCTCTGTATCCTTTATACATGGGCACCGTTATAGCCTCCCCAAAGCATAATTTAATTTTTCAATAGTTTTCTTAAGGCAGTATTCTTCAGGTCCAATCTCAATAGAATTAAGTTTATTCGTGAGTTCTTCTAATTCCCTTCGCTTGAATGTAATATCAACACGATCTTTATTTTTCCCTGCAGATTTATTTTTGGACAAGTTTCATTTCTCCTTGTAAGTGCAAATAACATTATCAGTTTTTGAGCTTCTATATAGATGGAAAGGGCAAGATTGGCATTCATCAATAATGATGAAACTTCTATATTTCGGACATTGAACCCCCCAAACCTTGATTACCTCTACTTCTTGTTTTTCTTCTTTAATAGAAATCTTTGATAAATTAGTCGCCATGATAGTTCAACTCCTTTAACCGCTTTTCTGTCTCCTTTATAATAACTTGTTCTCTTTTAGTCTCCAGATCCCCGATACGCTTGCTATATAATTGGAAAATTTGGTTGTTTTTTAGTATAGTTCTTTTCGCTCCTTTGAGAAATTCTTCTCTTTCATACAGCGTGTTAGACTTCTCCGACTTTTCTTTTAATTGAATATAATTATAGGTAGTTCTTACAACTAACCTTCCCAATAGAATCTTGTATTGACTGATTTTGGCATCAATGTTTTTAATTTCGTCTGAGAGGGTTTCTATCTCTTCTTCTTTTAGAAATCCTATAACTATCCATAATACAAATATCATTATTGCCGATAAGATTCCAGTAATAATGCCCCCTATGAAATAATAATAAAAAAATGTTAGTATCGAATAAGTTATCTTTTCCTTAGTCTCCGTGATAGTTCAACTCCTTTAATTTCTCATTTATTGCAGCAAGTTCATCCCGTTGCTTTTCATACTCTTTTATTAATTTTTTTTCAAAGGCTTGTTGCAGCTTTTCTTTTTCATCCATTTTTTTATTCCTTCTTTAAAATTTGATAGTTTTTTTTTATGATCGTGAACGGTGAACGAGAGATCCAAGGTTTAAGATGAAAATTAGAAAAAATATCAAAAACATTCTCATCTTTTACTTGACTTTTACTCAAGTTTGCATCAATATTATTGAGAAAATAGTTATTATCTCTCAAATATTGTTGCAAGTAGTCTTGTAATCCCTCTAACGTGAGTTGATGCTCTTGAATTGCTGTAAGAGCATAATTTTGTTTAGTTGAAAGTGTAGAATACATTCTCACGTTAATATTTGATAAATTAAGAAACTTGGAATGTATGCCATCCAGGGATGATTCAAAAAAAGATTGATGATTTCCAACCATGGCTTGATTGATCCTAACATTTTGGTCAATTTGCCGTAATAATTCGTTGACTTCTAAATTAATTAAATCATTAATATATTCTGTATTTTGAAATACTTCTTTCGTCTTAGGGATTGATTCTGTTGCTTCTTCAGAATCTCCTGGTGGTCCGTTCATGGTTGTTTCTATTCGTAAATCCCCAATAGTTTCGATACTTCCATCATCTTTTCTATATACTTTTATTGTTTTGTCAGTTCCTTTATGCCTAATATCCAAGCGTTTTATTTCGAGCTCTTTATTATGAATGATGGAAGCATAAACATTATTGATAAAATTCTTGTCAA
>JAEOUI010000063.1 GCA_016839425.1 Promethearchaeota archaeon | reverse complement strand
TTTCTAAAAGATTGCCTCGAAGGTCAAAAAATGACGTATCGTGTGAAAGATAGTGCTCTTAAGAAATTTATGGTAGATTTTATTAAAGATGTTAACAAAAAAATGGAAGGTTATTCAAGAAAAGATACTGAACTATATTATAAACGAATTATGAATACTGCTTTCGAACAAATAAAGCAATCTGGAATTAAGGAATTCGATGAAAAGACCTTAAGCGAAAACTTTGAATGGTTACTTTTGGATCCAGACGAAAAAAGGATGGATAAGGAATTTAAAAGTAGGGAAGTATACGTCCCTTACTGGTATTATCATTACCATTATTACTATATCTTTCGTCGTCCATATCCAATATATGCTGGACGAATGCCTAGAGTGCCCCTTCGATTAAATGGATTTGAATTCGCTAATAATGTTGTGAAAAATCTTGAAACTTTCTCAAATTCTGTAGTAAAGAACCTTTCAACATTCTCAAATTCAGTATTAAATACGATATTTCCTCCTTCGAGCTCGTCTTGGGGTGGCGGAATGCGAGGAGGTGGCTCTGGTGGGGGCTGTGCGTGTCAATGTGCTTGCGCGTGCGCGGGATGCGCATGTGCCTGTGCCGCTGGCGGGCGGTAGTTCTCCCGTCTGGTTGGCTCGCAGCTCCCCTCCTTTGATTGGGTGGTAGCTCTCCTGACTTAACCAGGTGGCAGCTCTCCTGACTTAACCAGGTGGCAGCTCTCCCGCTTTAATCTTTACTTGCTAATATCCCCAATTCCTTTCGAACGTACCCCTTTTTTTTTCCATTTTTGAACTTTAGAAGTTGCGCGTTTTTTATTGATCTTTAATTAGTGCTAGTTTTTAAATTATTTGGTCAGTCTAAAATTAGATAATTCAAGATAAATTTAAAAAGAGGAGTTTATTTATACATCCATGGCAGTACCATCATTTGTCCGACAAAGTGAAATAAACTCTGGTATAAAAATTTTAGATTTTTCTGAAAGACCGATTTGACCAAAATGTAAATCGCTTAAAAATATTAGTTCACATAGTAAGCCCTCATTAGACAAAGGGCTAAAAGAAAACTATTATATCGTGTTTAAAGAACATACATGTACCAATAATGGCTGTTCCAAATATAGGGAACGCAAGGAGAGTCCTCCAAATCCTTACAGAGCTCCTCGACATCAGTCTGATTATGATATTGAAACGACCATTTTCCAACAACGCTTTGTTAATGTTAAAAATTATCGAGAAATAAAACGGTACTTGGAATTGACTCATGGAATCTTGATTACGCAAAAAATCAAAAACATCTTTCATATAGAACTACTTTTCCGATACTTGCGAATCCTCCATCGATAAAGATTTAAGGGAACGTGAGGAGAAAATAATCATGGAACCAAAAAAATTCAAGAAACCAGAAAAAAATTTTTATCATTCCGTGTCAAAACTTGCGACTATGTCGCACTATAAAGACGACTGGTATTTAGGGCGAATAATATCTTGTGGTAGCCATAAATACGAGTTTAAGGATAGGGACGTCATCGAATGGATTGAGGATGGGAAGCTATTTCAAAAGGTAATTTACAAGGACTTACCTACGAAGGGTCTCAAAAGGCTGATGTCGGGAGGGAATGGAGAATACATCTACACGTACGGCAGGAGAACCGTAATTGAGAAAAAGGTAGATGGGAAGATAGTGAGAGAATATTTTAAGGAAGAGTTAGACGGGAAGATAGTAAGAGAATATTTTTAGAAAAAAAATAGATTACATGTTATTTCTCATATCTATTGACGATAGATTTTAATTTGGTGAACATGCCTCAATTTTTAAAGCCGACGCGCTATTTGTCAATTAAATCCTAGATGTAAAACCAAGAAGATTAATTTTTTTTCATTGGCTTTTTTACTCAAGAAAATATTTGCGAATTTCAGAATTTCAAAATAATAACTTAAAAATAAAATAATCTAAATATTTTGAAAATAAAAAATTTAGATTTCGTCTCAAGTTAGAGGGAATGGATTATATTGATACAATAAATATATTGTGAACTTCGCAATACTCTCAGATACATTTATAAGAATTCCTATCAAATTGAACTTGTACTCTTTGAGTATGAGGGAACGATTCACGTCTATTAAATAAGCATAAAATATAGAACTGAGTTGAAATAGGATTGAAAGGGATTCAATTAAAGTCATTTACTATAAATGATAGAACGCTTGACATGCCTAACGAAGTTAAATGTGCATTCCATCAAATGCCTAAAGTTATTCTAAATGGAGATAAATCACGGCAAGAGCTCCTAGAAATTGATATAAATATTTACTTGAGTCGATTAAATATAATAGATTTAAAAAGACTAGAAAAATTTTACTTGACTGCATACGAAAATCTAGATTCTACGAGTAAAAATAAACTGGTTTTGGAAAAGAGGTATCAATATATTATTTTATTAAAAAACATCCATTTTCATATTTATGATATTCTATGTCCAAGTGCTCAAAAAAGATATTACGAATATAAAAAATCCGAGAAAGAAATTATTGATGAACTTGAGGAAATTGGACAACAAAATAAAACTTTAAAAAAATCCCACGAAAAACAAAAAATTTTAAGTAACGGCAAGAAAGGGGCAAAATTTGGATCAAAAAAATCAAAATTTAATGATGGAATAAAAACTTTTTCTAAAGTAATAATTATTATGTTATTTTTATTAATAATCCCATTGTTTTTAACTGATTATTCACCCCCCGTTCAAGAAGAAAATCCATACCTGACTTCTATTAATTCTTATCTAGGGCGTGGTTTGTATAAAGATGTATACGGACAAGAAAGCATAGATGCTACTTATAATGCTTTGAGTTCACTGATTTTAATAAAACAAGAGGACATTATCGATATAATGCAAGTGATTAATTCCTTGATGGAATTATATGTTCCATCAAGAGGAGGATTTAGGTCCACGCAAGGTGTCGAGCCTGATGTAGTAAGCACGGTAAAATCGTTGTTAATATTCGAAATATTAGAAGTAGATATGAATAATTATT
This sequence comes from Promethearchaeota archaeon, assembly GCA_016839425.1. Next base: position 3,680 of record JAEOUI010000063.1, on the reverse strand, counting down.
TGGATTTGAGGTTAATTGATAATTTTTTAAATAATAGTTTTCCCTTTGGTCTAGATTTTGATCATTTATTGATAGAAGGGAGGTTAGAAGCTAAATTTTATGCAATTCTAGGTAAATCCTTAATTAAATCCGGGTGGAATTATGGTCTCCCCAAAATTGATTTGGATGATTGCATTACTGAAAGCCAATATTCTACATTAAATGAAAGCGAAAAAAATTCAACGACATTGATATATTATGAGGGATTTAATCAATCCAGATACTCGATTGATGAATTGATAACCTATGATTATGAAAATCCTTTGGAACGAGTCTACTATGCTCTTGAAATTATAGATCTTTTAATTACGAATAAAAGTCACGCAGAGACAGTATTTAAAATGATATTTAACCAAGAAGAAATTGTAGAACTTGCAAAAGAGCATCTAAATCTTACGAAAGGAGAATATGATTCTACAGAAATAAGTGACATGTATTATAGTTTAAAAATCTTATTTATGTTGAAGCAAATAGAAGAATTGGGTTTGGATTATATAATTTACACTACATTAGATAATTATGATTATTATGGGGATTTAAATTCGATTTTTTACTTGTTTAACATACGAGAATTACTAAAAATCTACCCTGAGCAAATTCATGAAGTATTTGAACCTGAACTTGAAGGGTCTGAAATACAAGTTATATCGGGATTTTCTTATGTAAACAATACAATTGTCGATTACACCATCAACCCTACGGTAGAAATAGAAGACCCTATTAATCAGATTTTAGTTTCCATAATGATAATCGCGCTTGCATGCATTTTGATTGCAAGTTTAATTACTGCAAGCGCACTGAGCATGCGAATTTTTGTGATTTTATTTTCGTTTATTTTTCTGATGCAAGGATTTGAAAGCATCATATTAGAATTATATAATCAAAAGATTGAACAAAGTGTAATTTATGACGATCGATACGTGATACAAGACGTAGATCTCAAGCCAATTCGAAGTAGAGCTTATTGGGAAGATTATAGACCCGTTACTTATATTTCTGATAAACGACCATCAGGGGTTCTTGGACTTGAGGACTTATTTTCTAATTTGGATGATGATATTTTATTCGGGATATCCGTCTTATCAGGATCTTCTGTTACCACTGGAATAGCAGAGACTTTAATAATTGATAATGAATTTATTTGGAATACGCTGGATTTATTATTAGCTATTGGGTTGCCATCTGAATTGGCAGCGGAGCTAGAAATTTTATCAGATCTATTATCATTATTTGCCAATCTTCCAGATTTAGGAGCATGGGCTGATATAAGATTATCCGACTTTGGGAACGTCAAAGCATCGGAGTTTTTAAAGAATACAAAAGATTTTCTGTATGAGTCTGTGCAAGCGTTTTTTGAACAATTACCGATAGTTTCAGGAACATATGATGAACTTATAGAAGCAATGTATGCGTGGCTAATGGAAAGATGGATCTTTCAAGATGAAGAGTTAAAAAAATATTGGAGTCTTGGACCATTCCGCTCTTTTCCATACACGGGCGAAGGTTCTCTCTATAAATTGCCAAAAAATGAAGATTTATCACCATATTATGGTGCATTTTCCTATCTAATCAAAATTAATCGGTTAAGTACAAATTATATGTGGGCTACTTCTCCAATGAGACTCACTAATATTTCTTTGAATGGCAACAGAATTATTGAAGTAACCGTACAAGTATTACAAGCTAAAAATAGTCAACATATCTTGCCAAATATGGTGGGAGATAAAATAGGATTAATTTGCTTTCCTGAAGAGATTTATTACGAAGATCCAAATTCTGGAAAACAACCTTGGTTGGAAATTCTAGAACAATTGTTGGATGCACAGAATCTTCAAGATATCGATACTTTTGCTGGCTATGGAAAAAAGAGGGAAAGTCTTGAAGAAGCTTGGCGTGATGCTATTCAAGTCATTGATCGAAGGACTCATGCGGTATCTAGAGCTTTAAAGATTATAAAAAATTCTCCCGATAGATATTTAGAATTTTATAGAAATGAATTGAAGCAAATCATTAATTCCAATGATGAACAATTGATAGATTATTATCAAAAAATAATCAAACAATTAGAATGTAGAAGTTATGAAGATTGGTCGAACGCTGTTAATGTAATTACAACAACTATTAAATCTACAATTAATTCAATGAATGAAAAAATGTTAGAAAAAGGACCGAAAAAGGATAGCATTGGATATCATGGCGCGCTAGCCGAGGAGAATATAATGCAATCTTTTATGAATACAGGTAAGACATTATATCAGAAAATTTTTAATTTCGAACATCCAGAACTTTTAAAGAAAAATTCAGAGTATTTTTATCATTTCATAGCCTACCTAATAAAAGAATCATGCTTTGATATTAATGAAATAAGTATAAAAAAAGTTACACAATTGGTAGACATTTTGAGAAGCGCTGATGAATCTGGTATTAATAATAGATTCATGCAAGAAGGATATAAAATGATAGACTGGATTGATAATTTAGGGGACTTTTTAAATTCTTTTTTAATCATTGGAGAAAAACTAAATATCGACCCTGTATTGATTGATAATAAAATAAATCGATTTTTCACTGGGCTTGGTCAATTAGAATTAATAAAACCGAACCTTGAGAAAATTAACTTTAATATACCCGTTCCTTTTAGCATTGTTAAGGATAATGCCATATTATTTGATACTGCTGACTCAACCTTAAATAAAATAAAAGGATGGGTAAATCACGGGACCTCCAAAAGTCTAATGCAAGTGGAGGATTTTATGCTTCAAGATAGTGGGGATTATTCCATACCTGTCTATTATTTTACACAATACATCAAAGATTCCTTTTCAAAATATTATGAAGATTCAATTAAAAATCCTTTGGAAAACTTTTTTAATATTTTTACCAAAGAGCAAAAAGATAATTTTTGGAAAAAAAAACTTACTGATAGTGGGCTTAATACCATAATAAATTCCATAAATGAACAACTTGCTTTTTACCGGATAGATGGAATAAAAAAAAGATGGAAAATAATGGATGGGACTCAGTCCATCAAACTAGAAGGGGATCGTTATACAATAAAGAGAGACCAGGAGGAAACTAATAAGGTCTTAACCTTTCTAAAGATATTTGACTTACAGATGGATAGTCCCGTTTTATTAGAAAAAGACGGCAAAACTACAGTCGGTAGACTGGTGCGAAACGATGGTGTATTGTGGGGACGATATAAGTGGGATGGAAAGCAATATAAATTGGTCAAAACTCAATTTCACGTGAAACTCTTTAATTTTTTAGCTGCTGAACCTTATTTAATATTGAATGAGGAGGGCAATTTAATTATCGAATGGGTTGTCAGTAGGAAGCTAATTACATATATCAATTTTATGACTAGAGCAGAAAATACTATGTTTACTTACGATGGTAGGAATGTGGTAAGTTTAGACGCGGATAGGGAAATAAAAGGAGTGTTTTTCTCACAAAGTTTGCTTAATTTATGTATGGATGCCTTGATTAAATATCAAGATGATCCTAGTGATACAAATCTTATTGAAATTGTTAAAAAAGAAATGACTTTTGTCACAGAGTTTTCAAAGTATCACCAGACTATTACACCCGAACATTTACAAGGATGCATTGACTCACTTTATGACTTGGTAATTAGTGGT
>JAEOUI010000004.1 GCA_016839425.1 Promethearchaeota archaeon | reverse complement strand
TTTGAAAGGATATCAATTTTTAAGAAAAAAAATTTTAAGTTTAAAGCTACTTCTATTTAATTATACTTTTCAATTGTGATTGAATAATGAATCTCAAACGACAAGATAACGATAAAAATATATTAACATCAGAGAATTTAAAAAACGCTTTATCCTTATCTTTTTCAAGAGAAATGAAAGATTCATTTAAAAGTTTGTATCAACCTCGTTTTTTAGGATCCATTCATATCAAAGAATTAAGTAAATTTAATGAATATCCTTTTACCGAATTTTCAAGAAAAGGTGCTCAAGACAAGGTTAGTCTTTCTTTAAAAAGCATTTCTCACAATCCAATTACCAAATATCTAATCTTATTAATGGTAATCTTTAATATCCTATGGATTATTTTTCTTTATTTTTGAAAAAAATGGAAAAATAATAAAAAAATTATTTATCTTGATCAAGTCGTATTCGCGTGATAACATCTGACAATACTTTAAGCATTTCTTCGAGCTCTTGAATGGTAATTTCTCCCATGTGTCCAATTCTAAAAGTCTTGTTTACCAAGTCGCCGTATCCATTTACAATCCTGTATCCTTTCTCAAGCATTGTTTTTACTGCTTTTGCCATATCAATGTTTAGAGAATTGTTCATTGTTGATACCGTATCTGATTCGTATCCTTTTTCAGGGAACATTTCTAAATTCATATCTCTAGCCCACATCCTTGTTCTCTTACCAAGTTGGGCGTGGCGCGTGAACCTGTTTTCAAGACCTTCTTGATTCAGGAAATGGTCTAATTGGACCGCTAAAGCCCTAATCTGGGGGATTCCTGGCGTGTTGGGACATTCGTTCACTTTATGTTTTTTCACTATTGTTACAAAATCAAAATACATTCCACGATTTTTTACTTTAGATGCTTTCGATAGAGCCTCTTCTGAAATGGAAGCTACAGCAATACCGGGAGGTAACGCAAAACACTTTTGAACGGAAGCCAAGAAAACATCAATTCCTAATTTATCAACCTCAGCTTTTATTCCCGCCATAGACGATGTTCCATCTACGCATGCCAAAGCGCCGTAATCCTTGATTATTGGCACTAGTTCGTCAATTGGATTATAGACACCTGTTGATGTTTCGCAAGATTGTAAATAAACAACGGCATATTTGTCTTTTGATAATACTTCTTGAAGGAATTCTGGAGTTATTGCCTTGCCCCATTCCACTCCTTCTTTAACGCAATTCTTACCGTTATCAAGCCCTGCTTTATACCATCTATCACCAAAAGCTCCAATTGAGAGAAATAATCCTTTTTCATTGTCATCCAAGAGATTTCTCACGCAGGCTTCCATTACACCCGTTGCACTCGATGGAAATATGACGCATTCGTTTTTTGTAAATAGGAGTTTTTGAAGTCCCTCTTTTACTTCTTGGTGCATTTCCCGATAAAAAGTAGAACGATGCGTGTCATTTGGTAATTTTAAGGCCTCTAATACTCTCTCTGGAACATGAACCGGCCCTGGAGTAAAAAGCTTGATTGGAGATCCTTTATCCTTATTAAAATGTGTGTCGGACATATTAGTTCAAATTCCAAAATATTATAAAAAATTTATAATTTTCTAATTGGTTAGTTTCGTCTCGAACTCGTGATAAAACGCTTTAAATTGACTAAATCTATGAATAATCTGTTAAGGACGACAGAAAGTGCGCTTGCGCAAGTCTAACCGAATATTATTCGATCATTTGAATACAGAAACTTTTCAGTATAACTCTCGACAATATTGTCTGTTTTATTCAATCGATATAATGAGACTAAGAATTCGCTCCGTTCTTCGTGTACCTCGATAATGATAAAAGATGGTATCTGACTTGCAACGAAACTCCAAGCTCCCGTGCAGCTACCGGGATTTAAAAGCAAGACCCCCTTAGGGGAAAGAAATATTTCTTCTTTATGTGTGTGCCCTGATATTAAAATATTACAATTCTTATTTATTGCGAGCAATTCTAACTGTGATTTGTCTCCTCGAGGTTTTATCTCTGCTCCGTGGGTTAGTCCAATTAGTAAATTATTATTTTCTACCATGGGAATCTTTATTTCTTGGTAAAATGGGGCGCCTCTATTCCCCTCATAATAATCCATATTTCCCAAAACGCTATAAATGCCCTCTTTCGATCTAGATTTGAGAAAATCGATCAATTCTGGTGCATCAATTAAATCTCCTGTGAATAAAACTCGATCGAATGGTTGGTTTTTAGATAATGAGATGATTTTTTCTATAAGTTCTGGTGGAATTGATTTTACCCTACGAGGAATGTGAGAGTCCCCTAATACTAAGGTCAAATTCAATACTTATCGTGCTCCTAAAAATATAACAATGATAATTGTTCTATTGATAAAATTCTTTTGGATTTAATTAATAGGAAGAATATAACAAGGAATCTATAGAATATCTAATAACTTCCAAACACCTTCTAGTACAAAATCTGGTTTCGTTTCGCTTTTTTCAATCATCTTTATAGTTGATTCGCCTGATAAAACAAGGCAAGTAGATACTCCTGCGTTTTTACCCATCTTCATATCTGTATACAATCGATCTCCAAACATTACGGCCATTTCTGGCAAAACACCTAATTCTTTTAATTTGAATAAGATCATGTCTTTATTAGGCTTCCCAAACACTTGTGGCATCCTACCAGAAGCCTTACATAAAAGTGCTGCGGTTCCCCCAGCATCGGGGATATAACCGTCTTCGGTTGGGCACCTATCGTCTAAATGAGTTGCAATATAAGGGATATCCTTTAAAAGAAAAGCTGTAGCTTTAGAAAGGCGCTCATAGGTAAATTCTTGATCAAAAGCTAGTACCAATATCTCAGGATCGTTTTCATCGAGCTCGAATCCTTCTTGAAGGAATTCATCTTTTAGTGATTTATTTCCTAAAAGAAAAATCTTTTTGTAATCATTTTCTTTCAAGTAAGCAATGGTTGGATGTTGTGATAAAATAATATTTTCGCGAGATACTTCTAAGTTCATTTTTCGTAGCTTTAGTAAATAATCAGAAGTAGATCTACTTGAATTATTCGAAAGGAAAAAAAAATGCTTGCTTTTTTCTTTGAGCAATGCAATAAGTTCATGAACACCTTCAAAAAGATTATTTCCTAAATAGATTGTACCATCTAAATCGAAAAAAAAAGAATTCTTTTCTTTCAAAATAGAATAATCCTTGTTAAAAAACGAAGACATGCAATATAAAAAGAAACAAGCTTGTTAAAACTTGAGAATATGATAAATCAATAGTCCTAAATAAAAAGAATATTATAATTTTGGTAAATATCCCATAATTTTCAGTTTATCTAAAATAATATTTTTGCTTTCTTCAATAGTTTGCTTATCTGTTTCTACAATTATCTCAGCAGTATTCGGTTCTTCGAAAGGAGAGTCAATACCCGTGAATTCCTTAATCTCGCCCGCTCGAGCTTTTGCGTACATTCCCTTGACATCTCGATTTTCACATTCTTGAAGAGAACATTTTACATAAACTAAGACGAATTCCCCAATTTCTTTTCGTGAGTATGCCCTTATGTCGTTAAATGGTGAAATGAAAGATGCTAGAACGGCAACTCCATTTCGAGTAAGGAGTTTTGCTACAAATGTAACTCGTTCGATATTCATCCGTCTATCCTCATCTGAAAAACCTAGATCTCTCGTTAGACTTTTTCTCACATTATCTCCGTCCAATCTCTCGACTTTCATACCTCTGGAGCGCAGATCTTCTGCAACGGCATCTGCAAGCACCGTTTTTCCAGAACATGCAAGTCCCGTAAACCATAATGTAAATCCTTTATGTTCCATTTTTCTCTTTGATGTTAATTTTAATTAAAATCAATGATATGTCCTTCCATTTCTTCAGGTATATCGAATCCAAAGATATTTAATATCGTTGGTGCAATATCTAATATATTTTTAGGATCTAATCTCTTTCCAATTGATTTTTTTGGATCGTATATAACAAAAACTCCATGATAATCGTGAACCGCATCGTCCGGCCCCGTATCGTTTTCTTCAAGATACATTGAATCATATCCTACCGTGCCAGCCGATCTCCAATTAAGATCATCAAAATAAACCATTAAATCTGGATAATCCCCCTTAATTATATCGTATAATTCTTCTGGCTTGTACACGAGAGTATTCATTGAATTACCATCTGGTTTTTTTATCGATTTAAGCAAATTAGAAATCTTATCCCTCCAGAACTCGTAATCTTCTTGTGGAATAATTCCATTTTTTTCCCTCCCAATTAAATTCAAGAAAATGCGAGCGTAATATCCGCCCCAACCCCAAGCATATGTTTTGTTCCAATCAACATCTGCGTCTTGAAGTCTCGTTTTTTCAACAGGGGATTTTTTAAACTTGAGCAACCCGAGGCTTTCTAGTGCCATGTTAACGCACAAACATCCTTCCATTGCTTTCGCTCCGTGGTCTGATGCAATAATAATGGTCGTGTCTTCGTCTAATAATTCAATAATTTCTCCGACTTCCTTATCGACCATAATATAAAAGTTTTTCATAGCGCTTTCAAATAAATTACCGGGTTCGTATTTTTGGTGAGATTTATCGTAATATTTCCAAAAAGCGTGATGCATCCTGTCGAGACCAATTACTACAAATTGACAATAATCCCATTCCTTATTTTTGATGAGATATTTAACGGTTTTAAAATGGATTTTGGTCATTTGAAAAATTTCAATTAAAAGATCGTCCTTATTTTCAGTTCTAAAATTTGCATCTAAAACATAATTTCCGATATTATTTTTAATCTCTT
>JAEOUI010000062.1 GCA_016839425.1 Promethearchaeota archaeon | reverse complement strand
TTAAAATAACCCTAATCTACATATAAAAAGTAATGATATCATGACTTTTTTTCAAGAAGAAACTGAACAGAGAATTCGATATCTTCATTTCAAGATCAAGCATATCGAAGAGGCATTAGAAAAATCAGACGAAAAATTCGACCTCGACGATTTAAACCTCATTTCCGAATATACAATGATCCTGAACGTGAATTACCACAATCAGGATCATAAAAAAATATTGAAGGAATTAGATATCACCCATACCTTTAATGAAATCGAAATAAACGACATCATGTTTGAATGCGCTCGTTCTTTATGGGTCTTGGCAAGAGCGTATGCATATTTATCTGAATCATTTGAAGATAAAGAAGAGTGGGAGAACGCAATTATCGCCATGACTAATAGTGCCAAGATTTACAAGACTGCGGCGTACTTCAGCACGGCAGCAGTATTACAAGAAGAAAAAGGAAGCGTGCTCGAACCAGAAAACTTAGAGATGCTTTCAGAAGAGACTAGAATATTGGCACAAAGTATTGGAGCTCTTCGTGAGGAACAAAGGAACAATCTTTATTTTGCTTCTAAATTATATGCTGGATTGAGCGCCTTGTCGAAAAGGTTGTTTTACCTGCGTAATCACGAAGAAAAAAAAAAGCAACAAATTCGAGCTCAATTTCACTACGACATGGGAAGGGCTTGTCATTTAAAGGCGCTCGCTTCGAAAGAATCGTCCTTAACAGGGATTAACAAGGAAAAAGTAGCCAAATTGCTACAAAAAGCTAACTTTTATTACTTAAAATCAAATGAGATATGGAAAAACATGCTTGAAACCATCAAGGACATGTCAAACGACGAGCGCGATAATTTAAAAGAAAATATTTCTATAGTAAAAGAATACCTCAAGGAGAACGATGTTGAGACCTTGGAATACGATCAGATCAAAAAAATTCAAGATCCCGAACCCATCATCATCATTCCAGAAAATTTGGCTCCTTTTGTTCCAAAATCTACAATATATCTAACTAAATTCGTCCCAAAGGATTTAAACCAGAAGAGGTTTAAGAGCTTCAAGAACAAGAAATTAGAAACTAAAATACCCTATTCTAAGAAGGAGAAGCTCCTAGACAAGAAAGCAGGCATAATTAGAACGATTAGCGAACTCAAAGCCCTGGAACAAAACAAGGACATTGAAATCGATAAATTTTCAGAGCTCATGGAGAAATACACTACAAAATTAAACATGATCGATACTGCCTTGGAAAAACTCTCGAAAAAATAAAACTTACAAGCATATCCCTTTTATTTAATTCTTCCTCACAAAACCAAATTCTTTCTCTTTATTTTGCCAAAATTTAAAAAATGGCGAGTTTTATTATACAATAAAAATTAATTCTAAGTTATTTTTAGTGAGAGTGTTTAAGAGGGGTTAACGAGATGGCTAAAAAATCAAGCATTGAGAAGAAAATAAAACCAATTGTGAAGGAAAGCATCATTTTATCCACCAAAAAGCAATATTCTGAAGCAATCAGGAAATTAAGAGAAGGACTCAACATTGTTCGAGAAAAAGTAAAAGAACCCGAAGAACAAAAGGAAGAACTGGAGAAGTTAAAAGAGAGGATAAATTCAACCTACATTCTTGAAATCGACGATATCCTTGAATATGCTAATGATCTCGTTAAGGACAAAAAATTCAATAATGCCATCGAAGAATTTAATAAGGCAACTACCATAACAATTAATATTTCCGATCCACACTTGAGCGAGACTCAAGCAAGCAGGATCGAAAAGCTGAAAACCCTAGCCGAAGTTAAATTGTTATTGGAAGAGGCCGTAAAATTATGTTTTGAAGGACATTACGAAAGTGCTCTCAAAACACTTGAAAAAGCTTTAGATAAAGCTTCTAATTTCTGCGATCCCATAGACGAAAACATTATAAATGTAAAGAATATCACAAATAAAATTCGTTCTGCTCAAATCTCAACAATTAACAAGAAAGGAACCGAATTACTTGATCTAGGAAAATTCGAAGAAGCCATAAACACCTTTAACGATGGATT
>JAEOUI010000061.1 GCA_016839425.1 Promethearchaeota archaeon | reverse complement strand
GATCGGGTCTCGGTTTATTTATTTCTAATGAATTTGTTAAACTTCACGGAGGTAAAATCCTTGTTGAATCAAAAGGGCGAAATAAGGGTACAACCTTTAAGATAAGACTTTTAAAATTATGACTTAATTAAAGATTAAAAATAGCTCCTACTTCGTGTCCTACTTATGTATTTTGTTAATATAGTCGAGAGATTGATGGCGGAAGTAAGTATTGTATAATTCGGAATATTTTCCTCTTTTTTCCATGAGTTGGTCGTGATTTCCTTCTTCTACGATTTTACCGTGGTCCAGCACGACTATCCTATCAACATGACGCACTGTCCACAATCGATGAGCAATGATGATTGAAGTTCTATTTTTAATGGTTTTTTCAAGAGCGTCTTGGATTTTAGTCTCCGTAAAAGGGTCAATTGAAGCCGTAGCCTCGTCCAAGATTAATATAGAAGGATCCTCTAATAAAACCCGGGCAAAAACGGCAAGTTGACGCTGTCCCATAGAAAGCAAACTCCCTCTTTCACGAATATATGTATTAAGTCCTTCAGAAAGGTCTTCTACCCAATCAGCTCCTCCTGCCTTTTCTAAAGCCTCTAATACGTTATTTTTCGTAGCTTCCTTGCAACAATATGTAATGTTGTTTTCCAGCGTGTCTGCCCATAAAAACGGTGTTTGTGGTATGATTCCGATTTGCTTGCGATATTCAGGAATATTATAGTTTCTGATGCTAATCTCGTCTATTAAAATATCTCCTTTTTGAAACTCATAGAACCTTGCGATCAAGCTCGCCAAGCTTGATTTTCCCGCACCTGTATGCCCCACAATAGCAATTGATTCTCCTGGCGCAATCTTTAGAGAAAAATCTTCAAAAACGGGAAGATCCTGCTCATATTCAAAAGTGAGGTTTTTAAACTCGATTGAGCCTTTCAACCTATTGGGTTTTACATTATCTTTTTGAATTATTTTTGATTCTGTATCGATTAATGCAAATATACGCTCCCCTGCAGATAAGCCTGCTTGAAATTGAGGCCAAAACGACGCAATTGAGAACAGTGGGAAGCTTAAAAACCACATACTTTGGATGAATAAGAATAATTGTCCTGAGATTAATCCTCCGCTTAACACCATTGAACCTCCAAAATATACAAGTAACATTATTACAACACCTTGAACGACCCCTAATGAGGGAAAAATCCCGTTAAGAACGAAAGCTCTTCGTAAAGTCACCCTATATGATTGGTAGTTTATTTTGTTAAAATTTTTATACATTTTTTCTTCTTGGCGAAATGTTTTAGCGATTTGAATGCCCGAGAAACTTTCCTTAACATATGAGTTTACCGAAGCTAGTGCTCTCTGACCTAACAGTGTTTTTTTTCTTGCAACTTTCCTAAATACCGTTGCTATTAGAAAAAAAAGCGGAATGGAGGTGAGAAACAATAGTGTCAGGAATAAGCTAATAAAAAACATGTAAAATATTAAAATTACTACGCTAAACAAATTTGCGATTGCTTGGATTGTAAGATCGACAGCTGTTCCAAATTCATCAGAATCTCGATTCACTCTTGAGACGATTTTACCAATAGGATTTTTATCAAAAAATGACAAGTCGTGGTTTAGCACGGCGGCATTAGCATCAATTCGAATATCCATTATAACATTTCCAATAACTTTAGCTGAATTGAGCTGTTGGAAGTAATTGATGACATAGGCAGAAAGATTGATGCAAAGCATTAGAATTATGATAAATGTTAAATAACTTGAACTTGGGGTAATTTCAAGGTTCTGAATTGCTATCGAAGTGAGTATTGGCAAGAAAGAACTTGATATGGACGAAATGACTATTAATAAGATTATTAATGCCATTTTTTTTCGATATTTATTAAAGTAGGTGCTAATTCGTTTGAACAAGACCTTATCCTTGTATTGACGGTCGTATTCTTCAGCATCGAGCCCTGAAAAAACCACTTAGAAATTCTCCTCCTTTAGAAGTGATTTCTCGTCAATATCAAATCGTTTTACAAAAATTTTCCGATATTCCTCAGATGTTTTTAATAATTCGTCGTGTGTCCCAAAGGCTTCTATTATACCTTTTTTAAGCACGATAATCAAGTCTGCCCAACGAATTTGAGACAATCTATGCGTTATTAAGAAAGTCGTTCTATTAATCAGGATGTTACTTATTGCTCTTTGAATTTTGTCCTCGGTTTCTGAATCAATGGCAGATGTCGAATCGTCAAGAACGAGAATTCTTGGATCCGTGAGAAAAGCTCGAGCTATGGCAATTCTCTGCCTTTCACCACCACTCAATTGAACACCTCTTTCCCCTATTTCCGTATCGTATCCCCTGGGAAGTTTAGAAATAAATTCGTCTGCTTGAGCATTTTTAGCTGCTTTTATTATGTCTACTCGCTTACTTTCGCGTCCAAACGAGATATTATCGACTATCTTATTAGAAAACAAGAATATATCTTGTTCGATGTAATTCACTTGCTTTCTAAGAGACTTTAAGGAATATTCCTTGACATCAACTCCATCAACTAATATTCTTCCTTTATTAACATCGTATAATCGAGAGATTAGTTTAGTTAAAGATGTCTTGCCCGAACCAGTAGTACCTGCAATAGCCACGGTTTGACCTGGTTTGACTTCAAAATTCACATTTTTTAAGATATAATTTTCGTATCCAGGATATTTAAACCAGACTCCTTCAAATTTGACACTTCCATCAATCGTTTTTTCTATCCCATCAATGTTCTCGTCTATCTCCGTGTCGTTATTCATCATTTCTAACAACCTCCTTGCTCCAGCACCAGCAAGCTTTACAAGCGCAAATACAAAGTATGATATATTCGTAGAAAAGGAAAGTTGTGAGAGCAAACCAGTATAAGAAATAATTTGACCAACAGATATCGTTCCATTCAAATAGAGATTGATAGAAACTCCTAATCCTATCGTGTTCATTAAACCTAAAAATAAGATTGGTAAATATTTTGCTTGCAACTTTCCCTCAAGTACAAAGGCGTCCCTGTAATTTTTAATTTTTGAATAATATTTTTGTTTCTCTATGACTTCTTTTACGGTGCTTTTAACGAGTGCAATTCCTGATAGAGATTCGTTAAGAACAGAGTTCATCTGACCGAATTCGTACCGCAATGCTCCTGTGATAGGGCTTATCTTTTTCGTATAATCTTTTAATGCAATTATGAATAGTACCGTAAAACATAAGGGGGGAATGAGTAAAGGTAATGGATAAAATAAGTATACATAAATAATAGGAACAAATAGAGATGTAAATGACTCCAAAATAAGAGATACTGCTGGACTAATCAATAAATTCAATGTTCTCACATCATCCGTAGTCCTTGCCATTAAATCTCCTATTTTTTGTTGGTCGTGAAAAGATTGACTCTTTCCCAACAAATTAATATAAAACTCTTCCCTTGAATCTCGCTCAAGCCTTTGAGCCAATACTTCTCTCATCATAAAATTAAAGAGCCTCATCAGAGGGGCGCTTAATCCAAGTATTAAAACCAATAATGAGTAAAATAGAAGTGAATTCCAGTTACCCTGAATGAATTGATTGATGGCTTCTCCTACAAATATTAAAGTGGAAGATGATAATATGGATGAAATCAGCGTAGTAAATAAGACGACTATTATAAATAATTTATTAGATCCGTTAAACACATGTCTCAAAATCCAACTTGTAACGCCCTTTTCTCGGGCTTTCGCAAAAGGATCTTTTCCTAAGGAAAATTCTACCTGTTGATTACTTAAATTCACAGTTGTTTTAGTCTTACTTGACATCTTTTTATCAGTTTTTTAATATTGCATCTGTAAAATATCAAAATTATAATGGCTCAAAATGTTATCTATTACTATTCTTTTTTTACAAAACGATTATAAAATATTAGTAGGAAATTTCTAAAGAAACACTCACTATCTTCAATAGAAATTTTATTAGTTTATATTGCTATAAATTCAAATATGACCTAGTTATATTGGCTATACCAGATTAATATGAATAATCTAGTTAGACTATGGCTTTAAGAACAGATTATGATATAATCATAAAACTTTTAAAAAATAAACAATATACACTAATATATACAGAACATAAAGAATATAACTATCACATTAATTATAATTTTTAGGAAATTATCAATGACACGACAAGCATTAACTTTATTTCCAGGGTGCATGATAAGCTATCGTCTCCCCTTCATAGAAGTATCCGTAAGAAAAATCCTAGATGAATTTGGAATTGATTACGCCGAAAATAACAAATTTTCTTGTTGTCCCGAACCAAATGGTATAAAAAACCTCGATGAAGTCGCTTATTCTGTGACCGCTGCTAGAAACTTGGCGCTTGCTGAAGAAAGTAATAGGCATATCTTAACACCTTGTAATGGATGTTTCGAGACATTGAAAGGAATCAGAAGTGAAATTAAAGTTGATGGGCATTTTAGGAAAAAAATTAATTCGTATCTTGATAAAATAAACCTAAAAGTATCGGGCAAGTCGGATGTGATGCATTTCGTTGAATTTATCCACAAACTTGGTAAGGACAACATCAAGGAAAAGATTAAATACCCGCTTAACTCATTGAGAGTTGCGGTTCATTACGGGTGTCATTTCTTAAGACCGAGCAATAAAATCCAGATGGACGATCCGATGGAACCACATATTTTTGATAAATTGATTGAAGATTTAGGTGCCATTAGCGTGGACTATGTTCATAAAATGGATTGTTGTGGAGGTAGTCTAGCGCGAGCAGATAATCCAGATTCTGCCTTAGAAATGATACAAAACAAGCTTGAAAGCATGAAAAACGCAAATATCGATGCAATAGTCGTTGGATGTCCACAATGCTTCATTCAATTTGATCACCTCCAACAGGATTTAAAAAAAATAGATTATGTGTACGATATTCCTGTATTATATTATTCGGAATTATTATGCATTGCTTTAGGCATCGATATTCGAGATCAAATTAAAAAATATCATAGAACTCCGGTGGAATCGATTTTTCAAAAGGTTGACGACGTTCACGCAAAGCAAGAAAAAATAAAGGAACATTTTGACCTCAAATTCCTTAACGATTGTTATGCGTGTGGGGCTTGTAATAACGATTGTCCTGTTGCAAAAATAACGCAGTTCAATCCCAAAGAAATAGTTGGAATGGTTCTTGAAGGAAAGATAGATGAAGTGCTCGTTGATCCATCAATATGGATGTGTTTAGATTGTTATGTTTGCTATGAATTATGTCCCATGAAAACGGGTCTTGTAGATGTATTCACCACACTTAGAAATTTAGCTGGACAAAAGGGTAAAGTTTCGGAAGGATTTACCCATGAATATGCGTCGTTTCAAAAAGCGGGTACGGTTGCCATGTATTCTAAAGCTGCACGATCGAGAGTTGGATTGGAATCGGCGAAACCCGAGCTTGACGATTTAAAAAAATTATTAAAAACGATTAAAGAGGAAAGATAAGACATTAAAAGAGGAAAAAAAATGCGATGGGAAAATTACACATCATTACCAGAACAATTTAGAAATCAAAGAGTGTTTGACGGTTGTGGTATTTCAGGATTTATCAACATTGATGGTAAAAAAGAAGACGGATCGAAAATTACGAACATGCTGACCATTCTTAACGATCGAGAAAATGGATTAGGTGCGGGATACGCTGCCTACGGAATATATCCTCAATATAAGGATCATTACGCTCTACATTTCTTGTTTGACAATGAAGCAAGTAAAATTAAAGTTATAGATTATTTGACAGATGTCGGATTTATCATCCAATCAGAGGCAATTCCAACGAAAATACCACCAAATATCGACAATCCTCCAATCACTTGGAGAGTTTTTTTCGATCCTAAAGAAAAAAAACACACATCAAACGATGAGCAAATCGTCCAGTTGGTAATGAACATCAATCAAAACTTCGAGGGTGCTTTTGTAATGTCTTCTGGAAAAGATATGGGTGTATTCAAGGGTAACGGCTGGTCCCACGAGATTGCCGAGTTTTATATGATTAAAGATTACAAGGCATTAATGTGGTTGGCGCATTCGAGGTTTCCCACTAACACTCCTGGGTGGTGGGGTGGTGCTCATCCGTTCAATTTACTTAATACGAGCGTGGTTCACAACGGAGAAATAACCTCTTATGGAACGAACATGAGATATTTGGAGTCGTTTGGATATAAATGCACGCTCCGAACGGATACGGAAGTTATTGCCTACTTGGTCGACCTATTATGCAGGAAACACAATATTCCAATAGAAATCGCTAGCTTGGCATTAGCACCACCTTTATTTGACGAGATCGATCGCTTGGATAAAAATCAAGCGATTGCCCTGAAAAATATCCGGGCTACTTATCGATCCGCCATGTTAAATGGCCCCTTTTCAATTGTTGTTGGATTTGCAGATCCTGTTCCGACAATGATTGGGCTAACAGATCGCAAGAAATTAAGGCCTTTAGTTGCAGGTGTTTCGGAAGATGAAAATACAGTTTATATGAGTAGCGAGGAAGCTTCATTTAAGAGGATGATGATCAATCCCAATATTGATTTTTCCTTGAAAGAGACATGGCACCCGAAAAGTGGCACAGCGATTATTGCTAGCTTGGATCAAGGTTTAACGAGAAGAGGTGTGGAAAAACCATTAGAAAAAATAAAACTTACAGTAACGGGGATGTGATAAGAACATGTCTTTAAGTCATTCAACACCTTCCTATTTTAAAGTTCAAATAGAAAGGGAGTACTGCAAAAAATGCAAGAGATGCACGAACCATTGCTCTTACGGGGCTTTATCGTTCAACGGAGAACGAATCATTGCAGATAATTCAAAATGCGTTTCGTGTCAGAGGTGCGTCGTAATGTGTCCCGCAGACGCGATACATGTTGTCAAGAACGAATCGTTTCTGCCTCCACACGGAAACTACGATCGAAGGATCAGGAACATCATATGGGCTCAATCTGGAAATGGGGGCGTTCTTCTTAGCGCTACGGGAAACGATCGACCCATCAGGTCGATATTTGACGATTTATTACTCGATGCCTGCCAAGTTACTAATCCATCAATTGATCCATTGAGAGAATCCATAGAAACTAAGATATTTTTTGGAAGGAAACCTTCAAAAATAGATTTCCAGCGGAGTAAATCAGATCCAACTGAAATATCGTTAAAGACGGAATTTATGCCAAATTTCGAAATTGATATGCCCATAATGGTCGGGCACATGAGTTTGGGGTCTATAAGTTACAACGCAGTAACGGCAATATACCAAGCGTGTAAAGAATTGAACATTCTTGCTGGTTCTGGTGAGGGGGGCCTACATCAAGATTTTTACGAGTACGGATCAAATATAATTACTGAAGTTGCTTCAGGTAGGTTTGGTGTCGATATTAATTACCTTCACAACGCTGCGGGTATTGAGATTAAAATTGGCCAAGGTGCCAAACCAGGTCATGGAGGACATTTACCCGGAGAAAAGGTTAATTCCTTAATCTCTCAAACAAGAATGATTCCCAAGGGAAGTGACGCATTATCTCCTTATCCACATCACGATATTTATTCAATAGAAGACTTGGCGCAACTCATTGCTGCCTTAAAAGAAGCTACAAGGTATAAAGTTCCAATCGGCGTAAAAATAGCTGCAGTCCATAATTCGGCTCCAATAGCGGTAGGTATCGTTAGAGGTGGTGCCGACTTCATTACTCTTGATGGATTTCGGGGTAGTACGGGTGCTGCTCCAAGAATCATACGAGATCACGCGGGAATTCCAATAGAATTAGCGATAGCATCCGTAGACGAGAGATTGCGTCAAGAAAATCTTCGAGACGAAGTAACTCTCGTTGCAGGAGGATCCATACGATATTCCGCTGATTTAATAAAAGCAATCGCTTTAGGTGCTGATGTTGCCATGTGTAGCATGCCAGTATTAATTGCGATGGGATGCCGAGTGTGTCAACAATGCTTTAGAGGGTTATGTTCATGGGGGATAGCCACGCAACAAGAGTATTTGGTAAAAAGATTAGATGTTGATGTGGCACGGAATCGCATTATTAACTTGTTCCATTCGTGGAACGAGGAACTTAAAGAAGTACTAGGTGCCATGGGGATAGATTCAGTAGAATCTTTACGATCAAATCGTGATAGGTTAAGATATATAGGACCAAACCCAAGAATTGCAGATATATTAGGTGTAAAACACGCAGGTGAATAAATAATAGGTGTAAAATATGGTTGAAGAAAATGTTATAGAAATTAACGCTGCTCCTAATAACTGTCCATTAAATTATAGGAAGCTAAACGAACATGTACACGAGGCGATAATGTCCAAACCAAAAAAAATTGTCATTAATGACGCTTGTGGACAACGATTTATTGCTGCGTCCCTCCAAGGTGACCTCGAACTCGTTATAAACGGGCTTCCAGGAAACGACCTGGGTATCTTTATGGACGGTCCCAAAATTATCGTAAACGGAAATTGCGAAGATCAGGCAGGTAATACCATGAATGACGGTGAAATAATCGTTCACGGAGAGGGGGGAGATGTCATTGGATTATCCGCGCGAGGTGGAAAGATTTATATAAAAAAGAATGTGGGTTACAGGGTTGGCATTCACATTAAAGAATACGAACATAAATTTCCTGTTATCATCATAGGTGGAACTGCAAAAGACTTTCTTGGAGAATACCTGGCTGGTGGCTTAATCGTTGCTCTTGGGCTTAAATTTGAAAACGGAAATATCGTCGAAAGCGACCAACCAATATGCGGAAACGATCTAGGTACGGGAATACACAGGGGTAAAATTGTATTAAGGACCGAAGAATCTCTCGAAGATAGATTATGTATAGGTGAAAAAATCATAGAAATAACAGAAGATGAAAAATTTGAGATAGCACCCTTCAGAGAAGAGATTTGCGAAATATTTGTGATTCCAATTGAGCTCGTGTATAAAAAGCCTT
>JAEOUI010000060.1 GCA_016839425.1 Promethearchaeota archaeon | reverse complement strand
CCGTCAAAAACGGAGATTCTTGGGGATTTTTCCAATTTTTTACAAAAGTAAAAAAAGATCCAGATTTAGCAATGTGGTGCGTGGAAAACGAGGTTCCTTGGGAATTCTTCGCCAATTTCGAAAAAATTAGGGACAATCTCGAACTTGCGTCGTGGGGTGCGAAAAACGAGGCCCCAAGAGAGTTCTTTTCGTTTATTGAGAAACTCAAGGTATGTCCAAAATTGGCCAAGTGGGGCGTAAAACACGGCACTCCTCCCGACTTCTATCAGCTTTTTGATACAATCGTGCAGCACGAGGATATCGTGAAATGGGCAGTTGAGAATAACGCCCCCTTGGTTTTTTACGCGAATTTAGACGATTTTGGGACGAATCTTGATTTAGCCAAGTGGGGCGTCGAGAACGGAGCACCGGAATACTTTTTCTTTTATTTTGACAAATTAAGGCAAGGAGTGGAACTCGCTAAATGGGGCGTGGAAAATAGACTTTCTGGTGATTTTTACGAGAATTTTGACGAATTAATAAAGGATCCAGCCTACATCAATGTGATAAATACATCTGAAGAAACTAAGAGGGATTTTTTCCTAAAGATTGCTAAAAAGACGATTAACGAGAGAAGAGAATAAAAATGGCACAAAAAGAATTCAAGGTCAACGACTACATCACGCTCAAGCTAGAAGATGAAAAAACCAACATCTATGTAGATGGCGAAAATTTCCGACAATGTAAGTACCTCGCCTTTAACATTCCAGTGGATCAAGTTGGAGAATTCAACGACATCTCCTCCATAGACGAAATGGAACAAGAGGATCGCGCAGGTGAATTTATAGACTTAGATATAAGTCCTGAAGAGGAGTTTTGGGGCCATTGTTCTAACTTGCAGGCATGGACAGAGCACGGATACGATTCGTGCTTGCTTCATAGAAGCGTGGCCTTT
The DNA here is from genome assembly GCA_016839425.1 of Promethearchaeota archaeon. Next base: position 10,627 of record JAEOUI010000060.1, on the reverse strand, counting down.
CCCTTGCTGAAAAGACTTACAGAAGCAGGAGATCCAACTGTCAAGAAAGTGTTTAAACGCGAGATCGTCAGTAGATTACGCAAGGGATTTCCTCCCGTTGTCAAATTTTTGAATAAAGAAGGATTTTTGACTTATTTAAATAACGGAGAAATCGAAAGGATGTTTCCTGAATGTGAATTTGTAGAATTCAAAAAAAAGAAATTCCCAGTAGTGTACGGTATTTTAAATCTGAGTAATATAAAACTGGACGATATAAATAAGGTAAAGGACATTAGCAAGTTAACTTCCCTCGAGGTTTTGGATCTATCGGAAAATAGATTAAAATCAATTCCAGAAACGATTGGAAACCTCACATCGCTTAAGGAATTATTAATATGGGATAATCAATTGGAATCGCTCCCTGAATCCATCGGAAACCTTGCTTCGCTTCAAGAGTTAAATCTTGCCATCAACGAAATAGAATCGCTCCCAGAGTCTATTGGCAATCTTAAATCAATTAAAACCTTGGATCTGGGTGGATTGAAATATGTGTCCTGTAATGTTTTAGAATCTCTTCCAGATTCGATTGGCAATCTCACATCGCTTCAATCGTTATATTTATATCGAAATCAATTAAAAACACTTCCCGAATCAATCGGAAACCTTCAATCGCTTAAAGAATTGGATTTATATAATAACGAATCAGAATCGCTACCTGGATCTATTGGAAATCTCGCGTTGCTTGAATATCTAAAGTTAAGCAAGAATAGGCTGAAAACGCTTCCATTGTCTTTTAAGAACCTTATATCGCTCAAAAAACTCCATTTGAAAGGGAATCCCCTTGTAAAAAATCCCGATTCAAGCACAAAATCAATCATGAGACATCTAGAACTGAGAGGTGTCGAAATAAGGTTATAATGATCGAATTTTAATACGAATTATATGAAAACGAGTTTCAGTTGAAAAGATGAAATAAGAATTATTTTTAACGAAGAAGAGATCAACGACATTTGGAACCCGAACTTGCTGAAATCAATCCCATTGAACGCAAATTTTTATAACTTCGAAATAATATAATGTTATTACATAAAATACGAAAACTAAAAAATGATATCATGCCGTTCACGATAAAAAACATTATGGTAAGTCGCCTTTTCGTTCTCCTAGCGATCTTCCTTGTACCCGTTGCGATTTTCTTGGTATTTAATTTTACAGATTTTAGCGTGTGGTGGACAAGCGATCCCCTCTTGAGCGATATCATCGTGAAGTTCATAACTCCTTTCACCTACGCAGTCTCTTGGTTTTATTTCTTGGTGTTATTTGCGAATCGTTTTGCAGATACGATTGATTCCATGGAAAAACACACGAACATCATTCCGCTACGCTTGAAAATCTTTTACGGCATCAACGCCTTATTCGTCTTGTTCGTATTCGTGTTTCCCTTGATCACACCCGTAGTATCCATCCTGAGCTTTGCATCCATGATGTGGCAACTAACTACCTTTAGAAAAACCAACTGGGACGAAAAACAAAATATTCCTCTTATAACAAAGATACTCGCCATCGCTGCGGCTATCTTACCAATCTTTTGCACGGTGAGCATTATTCCAGATTACTTGAAACTTCCTATTTACCTTTTTCAAAGCGTGTGGATCCCAATGCTCGATCTCGTGATGATATTTTCGTATTGTCTCTGTACGGCCTTAGCGATAGGATCCTTGTTGGTTTTATTTGCAAACAGTGGAGTAAGTGAATACGAGCAACTGTGGTCCGACCCGAAAAAAGATCAAACCATGCTATATATCGCCATTTTGGAAGTATTACTTACCGTCGGGCTCATGATCCTTGCTTACGCCAACGAAATTACGGGCAAGTATCCCATTGTCGACTTTTTCTACAACCTCGGATTCGTTATAGTTTTGATCGTATCAATCGTGAATTTTTTCACGGGCAAGAGCAAGAACAAGAAGTTTAGTTCCCATCTCTTTGGTTATATACTAGCTGCTGTCTTCATGGGATCGAATTTATTCATCTACGACATTGAAACATCCATAGTTTCCGAATGGGTAAGAGTAATAACCCTAAACCTGCTAGCATTCATTTTTATCGTCGTTTTCCTGTACACTTTTGTGAAGATGGAAGAATCTGAGTTTTAATCTTCATTTTTTCTTTTTAATATTAGACTGTTCCTGTTTATTAAATCGAACTGATTGAAGTAAAAATAAAAAATTGAATAAATAAATCATTGTTCGATTTTTTACAAAAGCGGATATCTTTTTTTACAAGCGCAAATTAAAAATTATAATTAAAAAAAATATAAGACTTAGGAGAGAATGCATAACAATGAGTGAAAAGGTCCCAAAGAACGATTTTTTGATCATTGACGAAGAAGGGGAAATTGAGGAGGAAGAAGAGGGAGAGGAAGAAGTCGAAGAAGAGGAAGGAGAGGAAAAAGACAAGAAAGGGCTTTCAGCAGATGAAATTGAACAAAGGAAGAGAAAAAGCGAACAACTCAAGAACAAGAGGAAACAAGAAAGACAAAATAAAGAACAGGACAAAATTAGAATTAAAGGAGAAATCAAACAACATGTAAAGAAATTATTAAACAAGGGAAAAATTTCTTCCAAGGAATCGTTGACTAACCTCCTGATCAAGGCAGGAATAAAGGATTATTATTATAAAACAAACATTCTCACGAACCAATTAAAACCTGAAATAGAGCACATCGGCGCTTCCTTGAAGGAATTGCGATTCGATAAAGAAGTTAATTTTCGAATCGTTAATGGTGCCCATGTGTACTATAAAAAGAACTGGAATAAGGAAGTAAAATCAAAGGCGCATAAAGTTGAACTCGATTGGAGATCCTATCGCATTCCAGAAGGAAATAACGAAATACATGTGATTCTAAAGATCCCGGGTAGTTTCACGGATTCTCGTCACTTTCTTTCTAGTTGTTTTCCTCAAGCACGATTCTGGGGATTTACAATCACCGTAGACAAGAAATACAACGAAACACGTGGTTTTAAAATAATTAAGGAAAATATACTCGGACATTTTGATGGTGATAAACTTATAATGTCATGTCGAACGAGCGAGGAAGGAGCTGATAAAACGCTTTACAAGCTAATCCAAATTGCTCGCAACATTATTGTAGAATTAATAAAATTAAATTGGCGCTATTCCGAATTTTTAGTGATTAATAATCTTAACGACACGGTTTTCATCCCTACCGTGGTAATTTTCAGGGCAAGAGACAGAAATACGTTTTACGAGAGCAAATTCGTAAACGCATTGAGAATCGTCTACGATTTTCAACAAAAATTTGAAAAAAAAGATGTGTTTGGAAAATACACCATACTTTCGAAAGAACAGAAAGACGATCAGTTCGATTTGAAGAATTATTACGATTTTATCAATAATTGCTTTATTTTTCAAACTAAATCATTCCTCACGAACGCTATATTGAACGATTGGATCATCAACCCAACGAAAGCCCTAAATTATATGGGACAAGACGAGGACATCACAAAGCTCATCAAGGAATACGGCCAAGACATCGAAACTGACAGAATTATTCGCGAACGCTTGGAGGAAAAGATGCAAAAGGGTGAGTTCTTAAAAGAAATGACGACTAACTTGCTCCTGACGCTCTTAGGCGTTTCGTTCTGGGCAGACACGCCATGGTTGCAAGGGGTAGTTATAATCGTTTTTATAGCCATCAATATATTCTACATATATTTGAGGGCAAAAAGATCCAAGAGAAAAATATTTTAAGTTTAAAATCCGAGATATTTTTTTTTTCTTATTAATTACTTACTTCTTTTTAACTATATCAAGACATTTTCGAGTTTTGGAGCATGAGCCTCGTGAGAGCTTCGAAGGTTTCATCTACATTTTCTCCCGTCTTGCTACTGCATTCGATAAATCCATCAGCACCCCGGGATTTCGAGATATTTATGCCTTCCTCGCTTGAAACTTCTCTTGCATCGTCCAAATCTGCTTTACCCCCAACAACGAGAAGGGGAAATAAGTTCTCCTGTCGTCGCTCCTTGTTTACGACGATCATCCAGTCGTCAATATGAGCAATGGACGAATAGTTTGATACATCGTACATGAATAATCCTCCATTGGCACCTCGCACGTAAGACGGTAATAAGAATCGAAACCTCTCTTCGCCACCAAAATCCCATATTTGAAGCTTAACTTTCTTGCCATCGACCACCAAGCTTTTAACTTCGAAATCAATGCCTATCGTCATTTTCGAATCCGATTTAAATAAGTTTGTCAAGAATCTTTGAGCTAAGGTGGTTTTTCCGGTACCAGCGTCCCCAAAGATGATGACCTTAAAAGTTGCGTCGTACGTAAGGCGTTCAACTCGTCCAATTTCGATTAATTTTCATTGAGAATATGAATATTATTAATATATTATTTCTAGTAGTATATAAAGCTTAAAATTATTATTGATTTTTAGACATTTATCTCAACTCTTTTCCCGCTTTACTCAGGACATAAAGGAATTTCGTCGTTGTGGATCTTACTTATAATTGTTTAGAACATAAAAGACGAATTTTATTCTTATTTTTATTGATCACAAAATATATGAAGAAATTGGATTTAATGAGAAAAATACATTAAGTAGTTTAAATTAATGAATATAAGACCCCTAATTACAAGTCGCATTCGAACTATATACTCTATTATGAATATCGTGGATAAAAAAGCACTGGCAGAATTACTAAAACGATACATAAAACATCTCTCCGTTGAGGAGATAGAAGGATTTATAGAAATTCCCCCCCAGGAGTTCATATACACTCATGCTTTTCCATGTTTCAGGTTAGCAAGGTTTGAAAAAAAGAAACCTAATGTGATTGCTAGCGAATTATGTTCAAAAATCGAAAAACCCGATTATTTAGAGGAAATTCAAGCTGAAGGACCGTATTTGAATTTTCGAGTCAAACCAGACCTCGTACTTACTTCAATTGTAAATTTAAAAAACGAGTATGGTAAAATACTGGCAAGTGAAATAATTTCACCTCAAACCGTAGTCATCGAATACCCCTCTCCTAATACTAATAAGCCCTTGCACTTAGGACATGTGAGGAACATGCTTCTCGGAAGCACGATGTCAAATATTTACAAGTATGTAGGACATAATGTATATCAAGTTAATTTGAATAACGATAGGGGCATTCATATATGTAAAAGCATGCTTTGGTATAAAAAATGGGGCGATAACCAAGAACCACGAGTAAAGTCGGATCATTTCGTAGGACAAGCCTATGTGAACTATCACGCCGAACTGGAAAAGGACGATTCCCTTGCTCAAGAGACAATGGAGCTCTTAGCGTCTTGGGAAAAGAACGATTCCGAGACGAGAGCGCTTTGGAGAAAGATGAACCAATGGGCTTTAGAAGGTTTCAAAAAAACCTATGAGAAGTTTGGCATTAAATTCGACAAGGAGTATTTTGAATCAGAATTTTATTGGAAGGGAAAGGATAAAATATTAGAGGCTCTCGAAAAGGGTATTTTCGAAAAGCGAGAGGACGGAGCCATAATCGCCCGATTACAGGATAAATACAACCTTCCCGATAAAGTCCTGCTGAGAAGCGACGGCACGACGATTTATATAACGCAGGACATCTATCTTGCGTTTCTAAAAAAGGAGGACTTTCACTACGATAATTCAATTTATGTAGTAGGAAACGAGCAAGATGTGTATTTCAAGCAACTTTTTGCCGTCTTGGACATGATCGGGTTCATGGAAGAAAAGTTCCACTTTTCGTACGGCATGATATCACTTCCAGAAGGAAAAATGAAAAGCAGGCAGGGTCGGGTCGTTGATGCTGACGATCTCGTAGAAGAAATGCAAGAGCTTGCATATAAAGAGGTTGACGAGAGATATCCAGATCTTTCGCTTGAAGAAAAACAACAGAGAGCTGAGGCTATAGGAATGGGCGCCTTGAGATTTTTCGTATTAAAATTTGATCCAAAATCCGATTTCACCTTCAATCCCGATGAATCCATTAAATTCAAGGGAGAAACAGGGCCATATATTCAATATAGTTACGCAAGGATAACTTCTATCTTTTCAAAATCGAAGGAAATCGTTTCTATTGATGTTAATTTTGAAAAATTATCACACGATAAGGAGCTCCTCTTGATTAAGATCTTGAACCAATTTCCAGAAGAAGTGTATCAAGCGACTAAGACTCACGGGATTCACCTCATACCCCAATTCCTACTCTCGCTTTGTCGGGCGTTCAACTCATTTTACGATGATGACGATTGTAAGGTCATTTCGAGCGATAAAGAATTAGAAAAAGTACGCTTGCTGCTGATAAAATGCGTTCAAATAGTCGTGAAAACGGGCTTGAGCTTGTTAGGAATTAAAACATTAGAAAAGATGTGAGGAATCTATAGTGAAAATAACATTTTTTGATTTTGGAGAAATCTTGGACGACAAAACCGAATTTTTTCTCTTTGGAATTCCTTGGGATTACTTGACATCGATTGATCTTCCCAATTCTGCGATCGCTCCCGATAAAATACGGGAAATAACCAAGGATTTGGCGCTTACCACCGAATTAGGTCATTTGATTCCAAGTTTTAAGGTTGTAGATATCGGAAATGTGCCTATCGAACCAAAAAAAATTGAGAAGAACATCGAGGAAATACAAGATTTTGTTAAGAAGGCACTTGCGGTAAATAAAAACTCAATAGCAATCATGATTGGCGGAGACCATTTCTGCACTTACCCCGTAGTTAAGGCATTAGGTGATAATATTGAAAACAAAGAGGAACTTGGCGTGTTGATCTTTGACTCTCATTTGGATTTATACGAAGAATGGGACAAGGGCAGATTTTCCCATGCAACCGTGTCTCACAGGCTAATGGACTTGGATTACATTTCCAACAAGAACTTGCTTATTGCCGGAACTAGAGACATTGACATTCCCGAATTAGAAATTGCAACAGAAAATAGATTAACTCATTTAGACGCACATTTATTATACGAAATAGGAATACAAGCTTATACACAACAAATACTTGATTTTTTTGAGCATAATGGCGTGAAGAAACTTTACATTTCGATCGATATCGATGCCTTAGACCCTTCAATCGCACCTGCCACGGGTTTTGCGATACCTGGCGGATTTACATACAGGGAGCTCTGGTATATTTTAAAAAAGGTTTTGTCGCGTTTCAAATTAATCGGTTTCGATGTAGTTGAAGTGGCTCCGAACTTGGATTTAAAAAATAATGTTACGTGCAATGCAGCAGCAAAATTAATCGTTGAAATAGTATCGTTTGTAATTGAAAATAATATAAGTGAGTAATATGGATAGTGAGGATTTCAGGGAACATTTAAAGCGCGTCAATCAGTTTGAAGTTTTTAAAAATACGGATATCGTAAACCTCATAAATTCTTCAAAGGATACGGGCTTTAATCTAAAAAGATTAGCAATAGCATGTGAAATCTATAAAGAGATGGTTGAGAACCAGGAATGCGTAAAATTCTTTGGCTTGGCAGGTGCCTTAGTACCTGCAGGCATGCAAGGAGTTCTTCGCGATTTCGTAATGGAAGGCTACATAGATGTATTAGTATCCACGGGAGCAAACCTTACTCACGACCTTGCTGAAACGCTAGGCTATCACCACCTCCAAGGCGAAAAGAACATAAAAGATCTTAGCGATACAGAGTTACATAACGAAGAGTTAAATCGGATATATGATGTTTTCTTGCCTAACAATGTGTACGAGGGTATCGAGGATTTCGTCAAGGAATTAAAGATTCCCGACGAACAAATGTCCGTGAGCTCTTTCCTACGCTTTTTAGGAGAGCAATTACCCAACAATTCCAAGTCACTCCTAAAAGCCTGTGCCGAAAAGAAGGTACCTGTTTTTTGTCCAGCTTTTACCGATTCTGGCCTTGCACTCCAGCTTGGATTTCACCACCAGAAGCTTAATTTAAATCATTTTAAAGACATGCTGGCAATGGTCGACTTGGCATGGGATGCCAAGAAAGCGGGGGTGTGTTTTATAGGAGGAGGTGTACCAAAAAACTTTATCATGCAATCGCTTCAATTTTGCCCGACTTCTGCATCGTATGCCATTCAGATAACCATGGATCGTCCCGAACCAGGAGGATTAAGCGGAGCAACTTTAAGCGAAGCAATCTCGTGGGGCAAGGTGAATGAGGGAGCAAAATATTCTACAGTTATCACAGACGCTACTATCGCCCTTCCCCTAATTTTATGGTACCTAAAGAGCGTGAATTTTTAGAAATTAAGTCGTCTTTTTAGAATAGAAATTATAGTAAAGTGACTAGATCATTTTTATTTCTTGCTTGATTATTTATTAGAATGGCATCAAGCAAGCAGATAAATGAAAAAATCAAGCAATGCGCCGAAAACATAGTTAATTGTGTGAATATTAAAAAAGACGATTGCGTATTCGTGAAAGGAGGGACATATTGCCAAGATCTGTTGGAAGAAGTGGCGCTATGCGTCTATAGAAAGGGCGGATTACCCCACATCACATCAACTTCTGACAAATATTCAAAACAAATTTATGAGGATGGACATATTACCGTTGAAACGCTGGAAAAAACCCACAAACACCTTTTAAAAATGATTGAAACCATAGACGCCTATATCGTCATTGAACCAATGGAAGACCCTTCAATCCAAAACGATTTTTCTCGTGAAAAATTACACGCAACTTCAAAAGCTTCCAGTCCTATAAGGGACGTCCTCTACGGAAGCAAGAGAGAGTACGAACCAGGTAAAAGATGGGTTTACGCAGGTTGGCCTTCTAAAAAAGCGGCGGAATATTATAACATAGATTATTTGTTATATGAGCAATTTATTATAGAGGGAATGAGCGTGCCTCCCATTGAATTAAATCAAATTACGAGCCAATTAGGAAGTTTATTTCAGAATGCTAAGCATGTACATGTTACCGATGACTTGGGAACTGATTTTTGGCTCTCCATAGAAAATCGTCGAATTAATTACGATGCGGGAATACTCACTGAAGAAATGATCTCTGAAGGAGATTTGGGAGGAAACTTGCCCGCAGGAGAGATTTTTATTGCACCTATAGAAACCACGGGAGAAGGTACGATATTTTGTCCCTTGACGAACGACCGTTATAGTGGCAAAATATTAAGAAATGTTAAATTACCTTTTAAAAACGGAAAGCTCCTGATAGAAAAGGTTACTGCCGATAACGATGTGGATGACCTGAAGTCAAGTTTTAAACAATGTGAGGACATTGACAAGACAAACGAAAATATTTCCGAAATCAGGACTTATAATGTTGCTGAACTCGGAATAGGGTGCAATCCAAAAATAACGAAAGCAATTGGATATATTTTAACGGACGAAAAAATCACGGGAAGCGTTCATGTAGCCTTCGGCAGTAACAAGATGTACGGAGGGACATCGGTGTCCCAAATGCATTGGGATTTTGTAACTGATCCTCATGTGAACATCGAGATTGAATATTTGAACGGAAACAAAAAAACCATAATGAAGAACGGTAAATTGACGCAATAGAGAAATCGTACGGAAAAAGAAGGCGATATTCTTTGTGGAATTCGATTCTTATTTCCTTATTTCTCGAATAGTGATCCGTACTGCAAGCGTATAAATTACAACCGTGAGTAAGATTTCTAATTTGCATCAGAATTAGCATCCAATTCCTTGAACCATTGGTTATAAAAATCCTTCCACAAAAGCAAGTTTGCGAATGTATTCCTACGAAAGAGCTTTAAAATCGAAGTATATTTAGTTTTATAGTCTTGAATTAGTTCTTTCAAGGAATATAGAGATGAGGGTTCTGGAACCGAGAGTTTGAATTGATTTTTAGGCTGTTTCCACCATTCTTTAACGAATTTCGATCCAAACTTCTGTTCGTAATAATCCATGTTCTTATATACGAAAATATTTGGATAATTCGAAAAAAGTGATGGACTGATTTGAATGTTGTCGTGAATGGCGTGTTTGTATATGAAATCTATTGTTTCGTTAAACGATTCTTGAGTTTCTCCAGGAAACCCACAAACTATATTAAGCCTCATATATGGTCCATCTGTTTTCTTGTATTCATCTAATATTTTGAGCATCGCTTGGAGATATTCACGAGGATTTCCTGTCTTGTACATTTCTTCTAACATGCGAGCATTTGCAGATTCAAATCCAACACCTACTAAGAATTCACACTTTCTCAATGTTTGGAGCGTGCTAATATCTTGAGCGAGCGTTTCTACTCGAACTTGGCAAGCAAAAGAGAATCGCTCGTACAGCCGATTTTTCTGGATGTAATCAAGTATCTTAGAATGAATTGGAACGCAGCAAAACGCTTGATCAGCAAAAGCGATTTTCGGTTGCTTTTTATTTGTTTCTTCAGCAATTGAAAGCATTTTTTCGAATTGGATCTTGTAGTGAGAAAAATCCATACTTCGAAAGGAGTAATTAGTTGCACAAAAAGCACATTGGTATGGACATCCTCTCGAAGCATAAAGTTCTAAATTAAATTCATTCTTATAAGAATACTTTCTTAAGTATGAATCGATATCAGGGAAAGGAATCTGGTTAATATCAACTAAATCGTTGGAATATAATTCTTGACTAGTTCTGTT
>JAEOUI010000507.1 GCA_016839425.1 Promethearchaeota archaeon | reverse complement strand
TTTAAAATTGTTTCGCAATGAAAAAACTTCTTTTAAATTTAAAACATATAATTCAGACGCAGCCCCTTTTTTTTTTTTTATTGATGTATTTCCTCTCGATCCAAATACTTTTGATCGCCCTTTATCTTCTTATTTAGTTCGTCAACTTCTGAATAATCCAATAATGCCTTTGCCAATGAGAGTTGATAAAGTTTTTAATGGCGAATATTCTGTAATAATTCGCCCTAAGGAACCAATTACATTTCCAATAAGCGAAAACGATATTGCGATAATCAATCCAATTCCTTTTCAACAATTTGGGCTCGAAAAATTGATTTATTTTACCGAACTAAGGTCTCAAGAAACTCTTTTTCTTTCTCTAAACAAAAAAAAATTATTAAGGTGGTGGGATGCCACAAAGAATCTTTACGGAAATCTCTCTCAGCTTGAAGAAGACTTTTCCGCTTTCTTAAAGGCTTATCTGCATACATTAGTAAAAGCAAAACTTGAAGAAGAAGACATTATTGGAGCTGCAATTGAATACTGTTCTATCATAAACGAAATTTGCGAAAAAAGAATGTTACAAAATACAATACTTATCGAAATCGATAAAAAACAAGAGCAAGTTGAGATGTACAAGGAGAAGACAAGAAAATACAGGGAGAAACTTAAAATGGTAGAAAAAACAGAATTTCATCCAGAACTAATCGATATTGAAATTTTTGACTTGTTAGAAAGAGACTTAATAGATTCTAGAACTAAGGAAAACTTTATAAAAAAAAAATATTATGATTACGATTCTCGCGTGTTTAAATATCTCCCTCTTTTATTATACGACGACCTGCAGGAATGTATGCTTCAAAATCTCAAGCTACTTGAAACAAATGAGAAAGAATTACTTGATCTGTCAATTTTATTTGATTCAAATCTGATATTGATAAAAAAAATAGGCGATTTAGACGAGAATGAATTAGATCTTGATTTCAATTGGATTTATAGTTTGAATAACATTAATGTTAATTCAATATTTGATCTCTTAACCAATTCCTTAAATACTTTTTTTGACAAAAATAGAATTTAAATCGTGTTTGTATGGCCAGATAATTAAATTATTGTCGGTTTGTCAATTATTTAAAAAAAATGAAATAAAAAAAAAAAAATTATAGATTTATAATATCGCTTGTTTTCTTTTTCTCAGGATGGTGAAGGCGATTCCAGCAAAAGTCAAGAGGCCGACTGTTATGAGAATTGTCATTTCATAACCTGGAATAGGTTCTGGTGCTCCAGCTGGCGAGTACTTCACATAATTGTAATGGAATGGAAAGAAATTCGTATTCCACTCTGTCTCCCAATCATTGGATATAGCATATCCAAATTTTTCGTTGGATAAGTAGAGTGCAGGGTATTGAAAGTTTTGACACCAATCAGCTAATTCGTGGTAAAGCGCTTCTTCTCCCGTGCTGTTTTGGAACCACAATTTCTGTATGAGATCGTCGCATGTCTTGTTGTAACTAAAGCCCATGTTAGTTGATGCCACCAAGGGGTATGTCGTCCCATAGGTAAGATAGAATTCAGAAAGTAAATAATCCGTGATCTCGCCATATCCTGGGGCGCCAAGGGGTTCTCGTTGGATAGTATATTTACTTTCTAAATATGCCTGAATGTATCCAAGATCGTTAGTGATAGCGTGATAGGGCGAAATCGCAAATCCATCTATTGAAAACATGTCTATCTGAGTTCTTGCTGCCTGAGAATACGTGCTGGGCGTGTCTACAGTGGCGGTAATGGCGCATCCAATGCTTGCAAGAGATGATACCAACGTGTTATACGATGGCTCGTGTGCTCCGTCGTAATGGTGGTCAAAGGTGAAAATTGGATTTGAAGTTGCAACAGCCTCCCACTCAGCATCAGTACTATCAGAATCTAAATTACGAGGCGCGCTACTACATATAGGTCCCCAGACTGGGTCGTTGAGAAGGGTTTCTCTTGCTATGTCGAGATCGTGATAAGCGAGAGGAATGGAATCGTCGTAATATTCGTGCTCAACTCCTAAAAGACCTCCAGATCGAACGGCTCGACCCGCTTTACCTACATCCAGATATGTTTCGTAATCGTATGCGTAAGAGAGAGCTTTCCTGAAAGCGCGATCTACTCCGCCCGCATCGATATATACGGCAATGTCGCCATCATTTGTTCCATTACTCAAAACAGCGGGTAATTGTAATGCACTGACATTTAAACCAATATCTGCCCAATATTTGAAATAGGTCTCGTCAATGCAATTTAAAATGATTTGTTCTCCGTATCCTTCAACGCCCATTTCCTCGTAATTCACATCACCAATGGCGGCGACGGTACTATAATCTATTGGTTCCCACACGCGATCTGTTGCGTATTGAATGTCGCCCGTGGTTAGAGCTGTCGTTCTTGTAGTATATCCTTCAGTAGTGTGTGCAAATTGTGTCAATCCTACATTTTCTAACATGTGCCACCCTTCAGCCTGTTGAGCGGATGCGTTCCACCAATCGTCGAATCTTGTCATCGTTCCAGAACCGCTAGTCTCGTCGTGGTTTACGAAGACATAAGGTCCCGTACCTATGAGGTGTCCTGGAAAAGTTTCAGGATCGTCCTGTGGAAAGGCGGGATTTTCTCCATATCCAATGATTGGTGTATTAAAAAAGTCCTCGTAAGCAGCCTTCGAAATAATCTCGAGACCTGCGAGGTACGATGGTCCTGAACCCCAGTCGTTAAAGTACACTCTAAGCGTACCGCCAGAAGCTTTGTTTTCAAGAACGGTTACGTCGAAAAATCGAGGAATGTATTCTCTTGAATAAACTATTGCATCGTATGCGGTCCCAAATCCAGGATAATAGCGAGTTGTTACTTCGCTAGTATTCCAAGTTGCTGTTGCGCACTCTCCCCAATAAGCTGGATCAATCCAATAGATTAATGTCTGACCCCAAATGTTGGAATCAAAACTGGTACGAAGACCGTTTATATTTCCGGTAATGCACATTAGCCTATCGATGTTCCACTTGCAAACCGTTGCGTTCCAATCAGAACCATCGTGGAACTTGACACCTTCCCGAAGCGTGATGTCCATGTACTCAATACCGTCGTATGCCATGAACCCTTTGTCAGTCATCCCATCTGGCCTATCTTGAAAGGTCCAATTGGTAGCAAGCACGGGCTGTAGGTTTTCATAATCCCCATTTGGCGTGTCAATAGGGTATATAAATAGATTTTCAAGAGCGTTATACATGTAATAATCACCGGAACTCGCAACATAAGTCTCAGGGCTCCAATAATGCATGTCTGTTGGACCACAAGCTCCAACTGCAAAAAATGGGATGCTTGCGGCCTTTACATGTGTTGTAGGAATCATTGCAAAGGCAAAGGAAACAAACGCAAGAGTAAAATATATTTGTTTTGATAATTTTTTCATGTTTTAACCTCTGTTTTTTTACAAAAAAGTCCTTGTAAAATTAAACTTTAAATAAATGAATGACGTTCATATTTACTAAAGTTTAATATTAATGAATGATGTTCATGTATTTAAAGGTTGACTTAAATGAATTATGGTCATATACTAAAAATACACTGGAAATGGCAAATAATGCTTAATTTCCACTATTACAATCAAATCTAATACCTGATAAGGGGTTTTGAAAGTAAATATGATTGAAAAAACTGACAAAAAGATGATTGTTAATGAAGGTAATAATCATAAGCGAGTAAAAATCGATTGGGGAAGGCAAGGAGGCGTATTCTTAGCATATATAATCGTACTATTAGGTTATTATGGAATTATTGCTAACTTTGTAATGTATATAGGTAATGATAAATGGTTATCGTTTACTGAAATGGATAGAACGATATTGTTTTGGACTTATAATGCTTATGCCCAATCATTTTTTTTACCATTATTACTGGTGTTTTTTACATGCTTCGTACTGACATATAAAGAAGACATTCCACATTATGGTATTAAATCATCCATTTGGTTAGTGCCTTTCTTAATAGGCGAAGCGTTTATATTCTACGCCATCATGTTTGGCTTTTCATTTGAACCGATTTTATACCAATTTGGTGATATAAGAGGTTATTTACACATAATAATATTATTTACCACAACTCTTTTTGGTGCTTTGGCTGGTATGAAGACAAAACAATTTATCAATTCAAAACGAAAAATTTAGAATAAGCTAAAAAGGATTCTTTAAAAAAAGGTGTTAAAAAATGGCTAAAAATCAAAAAAACATGATCTTCTATATCCTCAAACGAATATTAATGATGATTCCAATGCTTATCATCGTTCTAATATTAACGTGGTTCTTGTCGCACATGATGTCCGTAAATCCGGTAACTAATAGGATATCAACATCTGATCCAGAAGCTTATAGGTTAGAACTAGAAAGAATAGGATATTACGATCCATGGTATATTCAATTAGGTAAATATTTTTGGAATTTTTTCTCTGGTAATTGGGGTACATCGTATAATGTATTTATAGATAAACCGGTTATTGATATCGTTTCTGAAATTTTTCCACGAACTATTGAATTAATGTTAATTCCAATCATTTTGGCTCCAATTCTTGCGGTTAAACTTGGAAAATCTTCTGCTAAACATAGAGATAAAAAGAAGGATGTGGGAATTAGGCTTGTCGCTATTTTAGGTGCGGGATTTCCCGTGTTTTGGATCGCAACAATTGTTCAAATCTTTTTTGGGTTTCTTTTAGGTAAATTTACAATGGGTAGTCTAGATTTTCCTGTTATTGATTCAAATACAGCAGGAATTATTAGCTTAATACCCAGTAATGCTCCTACAACGGGATTTCGTCTCATTGATTGCATACTATACAACGATCAAATATATTTGTTTGACACTATATTGCACTTGATTCTTCCAGCCATGTGTATTACATTCGCTTCTCTAGCTACCATCACGAGACAAACTCGATCCAGCATGTTGGATGTCTTGGATCAAGATTATATTAGGACTGCCCGAGCGAAGGGTGTTTTAGAAAAAGATGTGATTAATAAGCACGCTCTTCGCAACGCCTTATTACCCGTTAGTAATCTCATTATTGGAGGGACCGCAACGGCTTTACTTGGTTCTTTTTTTGTCGAAATGACTTTTACTTACGAGGGATATGGATATTTTATGGTAAAAGCAATATTAATGGGGGATTTTATCCTCATTAATGGACTGTTAGTGATTGCGACAATAATAATACTTACTGGAACCTTGGTTGCAGATGTAATGTACACCATTATTGATCCCAGAATAACATATAGATAAAACGACTAAAAAATAATTAGGACAAAATAAATATGATAGAACAAACGCAAAAAATACAAGATGTAAAAGATAAAAAAGCAGGATTCTTGAAAAAAGGTCGATTCAAGCAATTGCTAAAGTTTTATTTGATTCCTGGGTGGCGAGATCCCGTATTTACTGCAAAGGAACAAGAGATTGATAAAGTTAAATCAAAAAGGAGATTTTTCCGCCATTTACTTAAACCCTTGACAATTATTGGTCTTCTATTGTTTTTATTCATCCTATTTATGGCAATATTCTCTCCTTGGTTGACAGCCTATCCATTACAGAAGCTCATACCTCCGTATGTTACTGTAGGGGGTACTCCTTTTGATCCACCTTCAGCAGAACATCCAATGGGAACGACTGTAAACGCATACGATGTATGGGCTAGAATTATATGGGGTTCGAGGACAACCATTCTTTCGGCTCTAATTCCCGTGGCTATCTCGATAGGAGGAGGTCTTATTTTGGGAACTATATCTGCCTATTTTGGCAAAGTTGTAGATTATTTAATGATGCGTTTCGTTGATATAATGTACGCATTCCCTACCTTAATCTTGGTTATCATACTTGCTCCAATGTTGAATGATAATCTTGTTACCACTCTAATTGTTTATGGAGTTCTTTTCATACCATTAAATATCAGGTTCATGCGTTCGATTGTCTTGCAAGTTAAACAATTGGAATTTATTCAAGCTGCAAAAGTTGGAGGTGCCCGGAAATTCAAGGTCATGTTTAAACACATAGTACCGAATGCACTTTCTCCCATGTTAGTTGCTTTTTTTGGAGGTGCAGCTGTTGCGATTATTGGTCTGGCGGGTTTAGCTTTTCTAGGATTTTCAGATCCCACGGTTGCTAGCTGGGGGACCGATATTATCGTAGCTCGAGGATTTTACAGCAACTTGTATGCCTCTGTTTGGCCAGGAATATTTATTGGACTAACAGCAATAGCATTTATACTAATTGGTGACGGACTGCGGGATGCTTTGGATCCACGCTTAAAACTATAAAAGAAGAGGAGATCAAAATTACATATCATTCATTGTTATTTTATATGGGCTGGCCAAGGAATTATGGAATGGCATTTATTGAATCAATCATTGCTGCGTTAATATTATACTTGGTTTCGTCAATGATCAACAAGCAAATTCCTGAAGACAAGCAAATTCCACGAATTCAACATAAGAGATGCACGGCGGTTGTAGCACTTATCATGCTAGGTATCAGCTTTGGCGTGCGATGCATTTTTGAGACTTTACGTTACTTTAATGATTTCTTCACGATATTTGTCACGGATTTCTTTATGTTTGGATTAATGTGCACCATTTATTTCTTTATATACAAGAAACTCATTTTTAAATTTGCACCCCTCACTAAAGAACAGCTTTCTCAAAGCCATTTTCTGAGAATATTTATGTATTTTATAATTTTAATCTGGATTATTGCTGTTATATTTATTCCTATTCCTCTCTTGGGGATTGAACTTAGCGATACAGATGTTATTGTTAGTGTTGTTGATATAAGTATCTTTGAGGTGGGCTTTTATTGGGCGGCTTTTGCTGTGATTTTTGATATGGGTATAACTAAAATGATTAACAGGCTTATTCCCATTGATAAAAGAATTCCCAAGGAACCCTTAAAATATGCGATGTTTTCAGGAGGCCTTATTTCGTTTGGACTGTGGTCCATACAACTCATAATCGTTGAACTCTATTTAAAGAGAGCTTTTTTAATAACTGTTTATGAACAAGATATTCGAGTGTTACTTGTTTTTATCGCATTAATTTATTCAATTGTCTTTTCTCTATCATTAATAAAAAGATTTTTGCCTAGAGCGAAGATAAAGAGCAAAGATAGGGTTCAAAAGGCCCTTTCAACAATAGAAGAAGAGAAAACTTCTTCAATGGAATTAGACTCTAGTATATCGAAGAGAGCTGGTGATGCGATATTAAAAGTAAGGGATCTTACTACATATTTTTACACAGAAGAAGGCATTGTTCGTGCCTTAGAAGATGTTTCTTTTAATATTTTTAAAGGAGAAGTTCTTGGTTTGGTAGGGGAAACTGGATGTGGTAAATCTGTTAGTGCATTATCAATTCTTCGATTAATTAGACCTCCAGGAAAAATAGAGAAGGGAACAGTAGAATTTGATAGAAAAGATTTATTAAAAATATCCGAATTAGAAATGTTGAAATATCGCGGAAAAGATATCACGATGATTTTCCAAGATCCTCTCAATTCGCTAAATCCAGTTTTTAAAATAGGAAAACAAATTTCTGAAGTATTTTTATTACACATGCAAGACGAGCTACTTGCTGAAGCTTCTAGCGATGCAGGTGTGAGTATATATAGCTTGGCTCGAAAATGGTGTATAAATTTGTTGAAAGATTTAAACATTCCCCATCCAGAAATAATCATTGATAGATATCCTCACGAGTTAAGCGGTGGAATGCGACAAAGAGTACAGATAGCAATGGGATTAGCCTGCAGGCCAAAATTGTTAATTGCTGACGAACCTACTACTGCATTAGATGTCACCATTCAAAACCAGATTTTAAAGTTAATGAAAGATCTACATACAAAATACAAAACTACGATATTATTTATATCTCATGACCTTGGAATCATTTCTAAAATGTGCGATCATGTTGGTGTAATGTATAGTGGTTCAATTGTTGAATACGGAAAAATACAAACTATTTTTGCCAAACCTTTTCATCCTTACACGAAAGGGCTTATAAATTCCATTCCCGTGGTTGGAAAAATACAAGAAAGACTCTCCGTTATACCTGGTTCGGTACCAAATTTAATCTACCCTCCTTCAGGCTGTAGATTCCATCCAAGATGTCAGTATTGCTTCGAACCCTGCGATTCAAAAGTTCCAAAAAAGATCGAAATGGAACCTGAGCATTATGTGGCTTGCCACCTTTACGATCCACAGTATAAAGATTTGGCAGACAAATCGATAAATAATGTAGAAAATATGCAATAAAACGAGTGTTAAAAAAAATAGAGGTATGATTTAAAGTGAGTGAATTAATTATTGAATGTGTTATTATTCCTATTATTTTATTCTCAATTGGGTTTTTTTTGACGAAAAAATTCATAAAATATCGGAAATGGGATAACTCAACAAAATTAGCTTTAGAGATGAATTTAATATGGCTTTTGGTAAATGTGGGATTTGCAATTGTTTTTTTTACGAATTTAGAGATTTTTCAATATTTAAAGATATTTTTAAGCCTCTTGAATTTTACCATAGGTATTATATTATTATGGAAGATTTTTAAAAAAGATCCATTAGACTCTATTAAAACAGTGGCAATTATTCAAATTGCATTATTTATTATTTGGGTCTTAATTGATGCTTTTATAGATATTATCAATATTTTTATGATTGCTGGAAACGAGGATTTAGATAATTCCAAGCTTGGATTTATTGCAGCTTTTCTCTTTCTTTTTGGAATATCAATCTTTTACGCTTATTGGGGTGATAAAATTCAACTAGTAAAATTCAGAAGAAGTTTTATATTTATCAGTATGATACCCGGAATTTATTTCATTTTAATAACTTTTATTAATCAAACTATGGCCTTCTCAGTCGATGCTTTAATATATGTCGTAATCGGTTTGATAATTGCGTTTATTTCAATCATTTTATTCAAAAATATATCATATAGCACAATTGAATTTGAAGAATTAAGGGAATTGACTGTCCACGAAAAAGGTATACCATTACTTGAAGTACGAGATCTTCACGTGCACTACCCTCTCTTTAAAGGTGTTCTCAAAAGACAAGTAGGATCTATTAAAGCCGTAAATGGCGTCTCATTTAGCGTTAGAACAGGTGAAACAATTGGGTTAGTCGGAGAAAGTGGATGTGGAAAAACGACAATCGCCAAAACGATCTTGGGATTATTAGATAAAACTAGTGGTGAAATACTATTCAAAGGTTCTTCCGTTCCTGATGAATATCCGAGTTATTTAAGGCGAAAAATCCAAATGGTTTTTCAAGATCCAGACGCTTCTTTAAATTCGAAGATGAAGGTCGTTGATATTATTGGAGAGCCTATCAAGAACCTACTTGGGATAACGAATAAAGCGGAAATCCGGAAGTATGTCTTTAGATTATTAGAGAAAGTCTCTTTGAAAAGAGAACACTTAGATAGATATCCGCACGAGTTTTCTGGTGGTCAAAAACAAAGAATTGTTATAGCGAGAGCTTTGGCTTGTAATCCTGATTTAATCATTTTAGACGAACCTACATCTGCTCTTGATGTATCCGTTCAAGCCCAGATTCTCAATCTTTTGAAAGATCTACAAGCAGAATTTGGGTATGGGTTCTTATTTATTACTCACAATTTAGCGGTTGTAAACCACATTACAGATCGAATAGCTGTTATGTATCTTGGTAAATTCGTAGAAGTCGGAAGTACGAATCAAGTGTTTAATAATCTCTCTCACCCTTATAGCATTGCCCTCTTTACATCGAGATCAGAAATTGACCCAAACGATCAAACAATTAAATTCGTGATTAAAGGAGAAGTGCCAAGCCCAATAGCGCCTCCCCCAGGATGCACTTTTAATCCTCGATGCTCTTCAGAAGCGCGCACAAAAGAGTGTGAAATAGAATTTCCCCACGAAATAATTATTGAAGAAGGCCATTCTATATGGTGCGTCAATCCACCTAAAGGTATAACCCCCTATCAAGAAAAAAAAAATCCTATATAGCCTTTAGAGGCTCAGGATCAATTTAATTAATTTAAATTAAATAGTAAAAATTTTTTCTCATTTTTTTATTTTAATTTTAAATACTAGCACAAAGAATGGAAGGAGATTTATTGAACTGCTTATAATTTATGACGAAAAGATTTAAATGTACGATGGTCATTTATTGTCATATGGTAGTTCAAAATTATAATGCAACTCCTCTTCGAGGCACACCCTCCGAGAGGGTTGGAAAGATTAGAGACGAGATGCTATCTCATCCTTTCGAATACGATCTTGAACGAGCACGATGTTATACCAGAATATATAAGCAGATGGAAAACGCACCTCCAGGCATGAAAAAAGCAAAAGCGTTAGAGGAGTATTTGCGATGTATTCCCATCAGAATCGACGATGACGAGTTACTTGTGGGTAAAAAATCTAGTAGAGTAAGGGCCGATCCCATGGAAATAGAACTTGGAAGAAAAGTAGGCGTATTTGGCTTTCTTCTTGACGATACGATCGATCCAAAGCTCAAGGCGTATTTCCGCACAATGTATTCTCTTTTTGATAGGTATCAACCACTTTCAGAAGAAGAATTACGAGAGATGAAGGAAGAGATTGTTCCCTTCTGGAAGGGAAAGACATTGGATGCCAGAAAAAACGAATATTTTAAGCAAGCAGGATTAATTGACGAAAAAGACGATGATGTTCCTGAAATTCCAATGTTTTCAGTAGGTGGATCCAATTCCATAGCGTTTGCGGGAATGCAAGGACATACCATTCCCGGGTATCCGAGAGTCTTGAAAATGGGATTCAAGGGCATCGAAAAAATGGCCGCAGAGCAACTCTCGAAGCTCAAGGAAACCGATGAAAATTACGAATATCGAAAAGATTTTCTTGAAGCTGCCCAAATTACAGCTAGGGCAGTTTGTGATTATTCAAATCGCTACGCAGATTTAGCGATGGAAATGTCAAAGACCGCTCCAGAAGAAAGAAGGTCGGATCTCATCGATATTGCACAACGCGCTAGAAGAATACCTGCGCTTCCTCCAAGAACCTTCATGGAAGCAATTCAAGCGATTTGGATGACAAATGTGGTAATGGAAATGAGTTACGGTGAAGGTAATATCTTCTCTCAAGGACGCGTCGACCAATATCTCATCCCGTTCTATAGAGCAGATATCGCAGAAGGACGGTTAACTCATGCAGAAGCAGTCGAGGCAATTGAAGAATACTTGGTCAAGCTTTCTACTGTAGTTATTGCGGGACAAAATAACGTGACAATTGGTGGCGTTGATAAAAACGGGATGGATGCGACGAATGAGGTTTCTTACTTGTTTTTGGAAGCAGTATCAAATGTAAAAAGCTTATTAAACACCATTTCAATACGAGTATCTTCAAAATCGTCCCGTGATTTTGTTAAAAGAGCTGTCGAAGCGTTTAGGCATACATCGGGAATGGCATTTCATAACGACGAAATATTGGTGCCACAACTTCATAAAACGGGTTATTCGTTAGAAGACGCCAGGAATTATTCGATCGTGGGATGCGTGGAACCTCACGGTACTGGAAACGACTTTTCTTATACTGCAGGAAACGGTATTTGGCTTTCAGTTGTTTTCATGACGGCGCTAAATGAAGGACGAACGCTTATGTCAAAAGGAAAAACAGTTGGCGTTAAAACTCCCGACCCAAGCACTTTTACCTCTCTTGAGGATATAAAGAATGCCTTTGTAGAACAATTGAAGTATGCAATCGATTTAACCGTGAAGAAATCCGAGCTCAAGGATAAAGCGTTTGCGGATTACTTTCCGTCGCCGTTGCTTTCTTCGACCATCGAAGGATGTTTAGAAAAGGGTCTAGATTGTACTCGTAATGGTGCAATTTATAACAATAATCCAATGGGTACTCAAGGCATTGCTACGGTAGCTAACTCGTTAGCGGCGATCCAATGGGCAGTATTCGAAGAAAAACTGCTTACAATGGGTGAATTAGTTAACCATCTTCGCAATAATTTCAAGGGAGCGGATCAAATAAGAGAATTACTGAAAAACAAGGCACCTAAATACGGTAATGGTGACAAAAAGGTTGACGCACTTGCAAAATGGGTTGCAGAAACAGTGTGCGACATCACGAGGCAATACAAAGCAAGAGGAGGCGATGGAATTTATCACCCGTGTTGCGTATCTTCTGGAACGCACACCATGGAAGGAAAAATGTTAGGTGCAACACCTGATGGAAGGGTATATGGCGAACCCGTGGCAAATGGAACCTCTGCGGTTAATGGGACAGAAAAGAATGGTCTTACAATGACTTTCCGTTCAGCAGCATACGCCACTAAAGACGCTCTTTTGACTAATGGAGTCACATTTAATGTTAGAATATCTCCTAGCATGATTTCAACCGATGAGGGATTAGATCAAATGGCTTCAATGGTTGAAGCGTTTTTCGAGTTAGGTGGTAGGAACCTTCAGATTAATCCCGTCGGCACGGAAACCTTAAGAGACGCTCAAGCCCATCCGGAAAAATATCCAGATCTCTCGGTAAAAGTTTCGGGGTATTCGGCTCGTTTTATCGACCTTCGAAAAGAGCTTCAGGACGACATTATTTCTCGAACTGAGTTTAATAAAATATAATTTTAGTATTTTTTCTAAGAAAAAGAAGAAATACTCTTTTTTTTTGCTTTTTTTATTCTTGATTCTTATTAAAATTTTTAATTCAAGGTAGCCACTCTCTAAGGATTCCTACGAGAGGGATAGTTGGATACGAAATATGACCTGTTCTAACCTTTTAAAATTGCTGGTTGAGTATTCAACCAAAGAATTTAAATGTCCGACATTCACTTAATGCCAAATGGTAGTTCAAAAATTTAGTTTATCCCCTCTCCGAGGCGTTCCCTCCGAGAGGGTTGGAAAGATTAGAGACGAAATGTTATCTCACCCTTTCGAATATGACATTGAACGAGCGCGTTGCTATACTCGGATATACAAGCAAATGGAAAACGCACATCCAACAATAAAACAGGCGAAAGCATTAGAAGAATTTTTACGCTGCATTCCTATAAGGATTGATGATAGCGAATTACTAGTAGGTAAGAAATCCAGCAAGGTTCGATCCGATCCCATGGAGATAGAACAAGGAAGGAATTTTGGAACTTTCTCGTTTTTCTTGGACGATTCTCTGGATCCGGATATGAAAGCTTTCATCGGTGCCAAACATCCATTTTGGAGCAGATATAAGCCCCTGACAGAAGAAGAGCAAAAAGAGTTAAAAGAGGAAATAATTCCATTTTGGAAGGGAAAAACAATAACTGACTTGAAGACAGGACTTTTCAAGGAAGCAGGACTTTTTGACGAAGAAGAGGAGAACGATTCTCCATTATCGGGATTAGCAGCATTGTTCTCGATGTCCGGAACCGATATTTTTGCAAATGGTATCATGCAAGGACACACCATACCCGGTTATCCGCGAGTACTTAAAATGGGTTTCAAGGGAATAAAGCAGATGGCCGCGGAACAACTGTCAAAACTCAAGGAATCAGACGAAAAATACGAATATCGAAAGAATTTTCTCGAGTCTGCACAAATAGTTGCAGAAGCAGTCTGCAATTATTCTAACCGTTATGCGGATCTGGCTTCAGAAATGGCCAAAACTGCTTCAGAAGAGAGAAAATCAGAGCTCTTGGATATTGCCGAACGAGCAAGGCGAGTGCCTGCTTATCCTCCAAGAAATTTTATGGAAGCCGTTCAAGCGATTTGGATGACGAATGTCGTCATGGAAATGAGCTATGGTGATAGCAATATCTTTTCCCAAGGGCGCGTTGATCAATATCTCACTCCATTCTACAGGGCAGATATTTCAGAAGGACGAATAACACACGCAGAAGCGGTTGAAGCAATTGAAGAATACTTGGTCAAGCTTTCTACCGTAGTTATTGCGGGACAAAATAATGTGACCATTGGCGGTGTTGATAAAAATGGGATGGACGCGACAAATGAAGTTTCGTACTTGTTTTTGGAAGCAGTTTCAAATGTCAAAAGCTTGCTTAACACGATATCGATACGAATATCTTCGAAGACACCTCACGACTTCGTAAAAAAAGCAATTGAAGCGTACCGGCATACGGCAGGAATGGCGCTTCATAACGATGATGTCCACATTCCACATCTCGTAAAAACGGGGTACGCCTTAGAAGATGCAAGGAATTATTCGATCGTTGGATGCGTTGAACTCCATGGTACTGGCAACGATTTCTCCTATACTGCAGGAAATGCTATTTTTTTGGTTGTTGTTTTTAATATGGCGTTAAACGAGGGACGTACGCTCTTTTCTGGTGATAAAACTGTCGGTGCAAAAACTCTCGATCCAAGCACTTTTAAATCATTCGAAGATGTGAAAAACGCCTTTGTGGAACAATTAAAATTTGCCGTTGATTTAGCCGTAAAAAAATCTGAACTCAAAGATAAAGCTTACGCAGATTACCTTCCAGCCCCGTTACTTTCTTCTACTATCGAAGGATGTATTGAGAAAGGTTTGGATGTTACCAGCAATGGTGCGATATACAATAATAATCCAATGGGTGCTCAAGCATTAGGTACCGTGACAGACTCCTTGACGGCAATACAATGGGCCGTATTCGAAGAAAAATTGCTCACTATGGGAGAATTATCAAAACACCTTCGCAATAATTTCGAGGGTGCGGAAGACCTTAAAGAAAAAATGAAAAACAAGGCCCCAAAATACGGAACTGGTAACAAGAAAGCAGACGAAATCGCAAAATGGATCGCACAAACCTGGTGCGATATCGTCAGGCAATACAAGGCAAGGGGAGGAAATGGAATTTATCATCCGTGCTTCATATCTGCTGCTGGAACACACACTCAGGAGGGTCAGATCACTGGAGCAACCCCGGACGGAAGAATACAAGGCGAAGCCGTGTCGAACGGAATGTCTCCGGTTAATGGAACTGAAAAAAATGGCCTTACGATGTGCCTTCAATCTGCGGCATACGCCACCAAGGACGCTCTCTTGACAAATGGGGTGTCGTTTAACATCAGAATCTCTCCTAATACGATTTCAACTGATGAAGGCATTGATCACATGGCTACTATTGTAGAATCGTTTTTTGAATTAGGCGGTAGAAATCTCCAGATAAATCCCATTGGCACTGAAACATTAAAAGACGCTCAAGCTCATCCTGAAAAATATCCCGATCTCTCGGTAAAGGTCTCGGGATACTCGGCACGTTTTGTTGACCTTCGTAAAGAACTGCAGGATGACATCATTGCTCGAACTGAATTTAACAGCGTTTAAAGAGGTTAGAAAAAAATGGAAAAAGTAGTCACAGCACAAGACGCCTTTGACCACATGAAAAAAAGTTTTAATAAAGACAAGGCGTTAGAAATAAAGGAAAAAGTAGTAATGCAATACAATGTGAATGGAGAAGGAGGGGGTACTTGGCAACTCGTCCTTGAGAACGGAGAATTTCAGATTTTGAACGGAGATTCCATCAAGGAGGTGTCCTGTACATTGAATTATAAAACCTTAGAAAGCTTCGTAAAACTTAGAACGGGTGAACTTAAGCCTATGAAGGCATTTATGTCGGGAAAAGTCAAATTCTTGGGAAACCAGTCTATAATGCAAAAGATGGCAGAAGTCTTTCCCGTTGGAAAGGGTTAAAATTAATTAAAAAATTTTTTTTACTAATATTACTATTTTTGTTTAAAATTTTTTAATTAAAAGCGTATTGAAATTAAAAAATATAACAATAAAAATTGAAATAAGAATAAATTATAGCTATTCTACTGATGCACTTTGATTATTAAGAGCATTCATCTAAAATAACAATATCAAACTTGAAAATGCTTTTTCTTGATTAATAACTTCAATAAATAACTACTTATCGTCGAGTTTAAAAATATATAAAAAAAAGAATAGGAATATTAATTTGCTTTTCCAAGGGGAAAAATTTTACCCACTTTTTCTATTATTGCTTGATTTCCCGAGAACTTCACCTTTCCCGACATGAAGGCTTGTATTGGTTCAAGAGTTCCCTTCCTGAGCCCCACAAAACTGTCCACGCTATCGTAGCTCATGGTGCAGGATACATCCTTGATGGAATCGCCAGGGGTGATCTTATATTCCCCGTTTTCAATTACTAGTTGCCATGTGCCACCTCCTGCTCCGCTAACATTGTATTGCATTACTACTTTTTCATTCAACTTTAAAGCTTCGTCTTTATTGAACACTACTGCCATGTGGTCAAAAGCCTCTTGTGCGTTAATTTCTTTTTTTATCTCGATCGTGGTCGTTTCTTCTTTTTTAGTTAATCCCGACCATTTCACATTTTTGGCTCCTGTGTTCTTCGCAATTGCTTGAAAGTGCTCCATTTCTTCCTTTGTCATGAGCGGTTGGTCTTTTAAAATCCACGATATGCCCAACCTGAAATAAGAAGCTTCACACATTTTATTGAAGCTTAATAAATCCCATTGCTCTGGCACATTTTTTAATTCGTTAACAATGAATTCTCCGATATTTCTTACATTATCGTCCGTGGCCGTATAGTTTGGTATTAAGGGCGTCCTAATCCACATTTTTTTTCCGTTTTTACTCACATAATCAGCGATCCATTCAGCGTTGTTTAGAATTGTTTGATTTGGAACTCCCGTGAATTCCTCGTGTTTATTAGAGTCAAAAACTTTTAAATCTAATAGAACGACATCGACATGGGGTAATAATTTTTCGTATACTTGTTTGCTTGCATAACCACAGGTGTCTAAAGCGGTAGAAATGCCGTTTTCCTTGCATAGTTTTAGAAATTCAAATAAAAATTCTGATTGTAAGGTCGGCTCGCCACCAGAAACCGTGATTCCACCTTTTGTCTTGTCAAAAAAAATCTTTTCCCTTTCAATATCGTGAAAGAGATCCTCTGGGCTCCACCATTTCCCAAGTAAGGTTAATGCCGTACTGGGGCACGCTTCTTCGCAATCCCCACAACTATTGCATTTCTCGCGTATGATGTGCAAGCCATCTTCTTCAAAAAATAATGCGCCTTGATCGCAAGCCTCGATACAACTTTTATCGCCAATACATTTATGGTCTAACCATTGTAATTGAGGTTTTTTTGGAATTGATTCTGGATTGGCGCACCACGCACAATGTAAAGGACATCCGTTAAAAAAAATGGTCGTTCGAACGCCTGGACCATCGTCAGTTGCCGTTCTCTGTATTTTAAATATTAATCCATTCGATTCTGATGCTATAATATATCACCATTTTTAATATTAATATAAAAAAATAGTTTTAATAAAGGGCATTCAGTTGATCCCCGTATTTTTGGAGGACATTTCTTCGTTTTAATTTCATTGTTTGGGTGAGGAGGCCGTTTTCAACCGTAAATTCCTCTGCCGTAAATACGAGTTTCTTGGGTATTTCGTAGCTACCAAATCCTTCTTTCAGTTGGTTTCCAATGGTATCTTCAAGGAGTTTTTGAATTTTTGGATCATCAACTATTTTTTTAGGATCAGTTTCCGAGACACCCATTTTCTGAGCAATTAATGGCAGCATTACAGGATCTGGAACAACAAGGCCGACATTATATGGTTTTCCATCTCCAAAAATCATGATATTAGAAATTAACGGGCTTAATTTGACGGCATCTTCGATTGAAGCAGGGTGTACATATTTTCCATTCTCTAGCTTGTATTCTTCTTTAAATCTACCAGTGATATATAA
The DNA here is from genome assembly GCA_016839425.1 of Promethearchaeota archaeon. The sequence continues at coordinate 3,264 of JAEOUI010000507.1, read as the reverse complement.
AAATCCTTCTTCGTCGATCCATCCTCTATCGCCTGTTCGAACTCCCTTTCCTAATATTGGATCTTCTATCATTGTTTCAGCAGTTTTTTCTGGTTTATTATGATATCCTAGCATTACATTAGGACCATAACAGATGATTTCTCCATCCTTGCTATCTTCACCTACTAAAGACTTATCGATGATAACAGATACATTATCTAAGGGGCATCCTACGCTACCCAATTTATTTCCTGTAGGACAATTACATGTAATTGTTGGAGATGTTTCTGTCATTCCATAACCATCGTAAGTTGGAATGCCAATATCAATATAAAATTGTGCTATCTCTGGATTCATGACGGCCCCTCCCGTTGAGGAAAGTTTAAGTCTCCCTCCAAACATTGCCCGCAAGTTTTGAAATAGGCCCTCCATTGCTTTTTTATCCTCCTCAGATACATTTCTTCCTTCTCTTAAGGAGTTTGCAGTTTCTTTTGCCTTATTAAAAGCCCCTTCCACTGTCGGACCTGCAGCTTTCATCTTGTAGTGAATAGCATTGTAGATGTTATTAAAAACTCTTGGAACGGACATTAATACGGTGGGTTTCACTTTTACAATATCTTCCAATAATGTTTCAGTTGTATCCATTAAACCACACGACATTCCACGATATGTGTTCAAATACAATTCCGATGTTTGCCCGAAACTATGAGCCCAAGGTAAAATACCGAATGTAACATCGTTCTCGTCAAAACCAGGGAATAATTTAAACGATCCTTGGAAGTTAGAAGTGATATTACCATGTCTCAAGAGTACTCCCTTTGGGTCACCAGTGGTTCCCGAAGTATAAATAAGGACTGCAACATCGTTCCAATGTGGTTTTACCGAGGGAATTGGATTTTGTTCTCCTATTTTCTCTAATGCGGACATGCTGTTTTCACCTTCGCCGCGAATAAGGAAGATCTTTTCTAATGAATTAATTTCTTCTTTAAAATCTTTAACCTTCTCATAGATATCATTATCCTTAACAAACAAGAATCTTAATCCACTATCCTTTACAATATATTGCCAGACTTTTGTCAATTCTTTTTCATACATTGGAATAAATCGTGCATTAAGGCCATAAGTAGCAAATGCTATAACTACCCATTCCACGCTGTTATCTATGATGAGTCCTACACATTCATCCTTTTTCAAACCAAGCTGAGCTAAACCGGCTCGGAGATTATCAACACGTCTACCTACTTGTTCATAAGTAACCCACTCATAATCACCGTTAGAATTTTTTGTCCCAAAATAATTACATTTTCCAAATTTTTTCACTGAATCTTCTAACAGATCAACAAGATTTTTAGGATGTTTATACCATTCTTCTTTCATGTTATCTACCTCAAATTAAATTCAAAGAGTTTGTTATTTATTAAATTCATGGAAATACTTTTATAAATTTCTCAAATAAAAATTTGAAATTAATGAAAAATCCCAATGAATACAATCTAAATATTAAATTCTGAGTTGATTTATTTATTTGGTTAGTATTTGCTTGAAATTTCATTATTCTCAAATATGCTTATTGATTAGCCAAAATTTAAATAAATGAACAACCAAGTTAGTATAAATGAATGTCGTTCATATATTTATAGTTTTTCAAAATCAAACTAAATAAATGGATATAGCAATACATCAAAAAAAAGCAAGATGGTGTTAAATGAAACAAGTTAAAGGTTCAATGTTTAAAGAAGTCGTAAAGGTAATAAAAGCAGATAAGTCTGGAGCTTATGATAGTCTTTCAGATGAAACGAAAAATTTCTTATCTCAAAGGATTTTAAGTTCAGCTTGGTATCCCCTAGAAGCATATAAAGAAGGGTTAAACGCGATTGTTAATATTGTAGCAAGAGGTAAAAAAGAAATAGTTGTGAAATGGGGAAGAGAATTCTGTGATGGAATGATGCATTCCCTTTATAAACAGATAGTTGCTGAGGGAAATGTTAAATTGGCAATGCAAAGATATAAACGATTTCATAATATGATTTTTAATTTTAGCCAAATGGATTATGATTTCGTATCGGACCGTGAAATCGTCATAACATATACCGATTCAGAACCTGATTTTGAGAATTACTACTATCTAATAAAGGGTTGGAACGAGAGATTTTTTGAAATTTGCACGGATCAAAAAACAGTAAATTCAAGCTTTTTAGAAAAATCGTGGGAAGGAAAGAAAAATACCAAGATTAGAATTATCTTTTAAGTAATAAATTCCATTTATTACTTCTAACTTTTTTAATTAAATAAATAAAAAAAAAATTATTTGTTTGAAAATATATCTGCCAATTTGTGAAAGTAATCAGTTTGTGAGATTTCGTTTCTATTAAGTTGGTTAAATAATTCCTTGTATTGACTGATGTTCATTTTAACACTATTTTTAAACTCTTGCGATTCTAAGAGGATTAAAACCGTGTTTTTAATATTCAACCTCTGTCGATCCAACTCAGCTTGTTCTTTGTCGAATAAATTTATTTCTCTCTTGAAATTTTTAATATACTCGTATAATTTAATGCAAAAATCACCAAAATTCAAGGAGTCGAATTCAAAACCAAGCTCTCTTTTCAAACCGACAGCTGATAGTTCTTCCCATTCTACATCCGTTCCCTTAATAGGAACTATTTGTATGTTATGGCTTCGAGCAAGAATCAATTCATGGGAACAATCTTCGGAATTGTAAAGAGATTTTTTTGACGCAAAAAACAGCAGTAATCGGCATTTAGGAATTGTTTCTTCCATAAAAGCGTCTATGTTGCCTTTTAAATCCGCCTCGCAATAAAAAGCTTGATAAATCTCGTCTTGTTTTTCCAAAAATTCCGAAATATCTTTTATCTTAAAATCTTCGAAATCTAACATTGCGTGGCTAATAAATATATTAATGGAAGCTCTCTGACGGCAAAAATCTAAAATAGCACTAATGGAGTTTGATACCATTTCTTTTGATTCTCCGACTAATGGATTTCCATAAAGTTCCAGTTCTTTTAGATTTTTCAAGGTCCAAAGTGATTCTGGAATTGAATTGAACTTGTTATGTCTCAAGTCCAAATCTAAGACGGATTCAAGGTTTCGAAATGCATCTGGAAGGCTTAATAGGTGATTAGTTCTTAAATTAAGTCTTTTTATGCATTTTAGGTTTCCAAACGATTCGGGAAGATATTCTATCCAATTCCAGCTAAGGTCAGCGTCTTCAAGAGAATTTAGGCTTCCAAACGATTCTGGCACAGTTATTATTTGGTTTCCCCC
>JAEOUI010000506.1 GCA_016839425.1 Promethearchaeota archaeon | reverse complement strand
TGGGATCCATCGTGGATTTATACATGACTGAGATGTTAAACAACGATACTTGGGACGCAGCTTTTAATCTATTTGGTCACGATTTTCTCGACTGGAGGTTATTCGTGGTTGCTCCAATCTGGTTGATCGTCATCTTGATTGCTATCATTGCAATTTGGATTGGTTACAGCATGCTCACTACGCCAGCTCCAGTTCCCTTGGAAGAATTAGAAGAGGAACTCGCAGCGGAAGAAAACGCCTAAATTTCATATTTTTTATTTTTTTTTCTCTCTCAATTCTTAAAAAAAGAAAATTAAATACCCTTGAAGAAGTCTGCAGCGTCAATTATTTTCACATCGTAATAATGCTTAACGACATCCACGAGAAAATCGATATATGAGGGTGATATTTTTGCGTTATGTATCCGGGACAAGTATTCGTTTAACTTTGAAGCGTCTAATGGTGCTCCATTTTCCATGGTCTCGATGAAATCCAAGGTTTCGTTAGTGAGCATGTATATCTTCAAGATTTCGTTTTTCAACACGATTAATCCCGTTTTCGAGTCGCTTTCGTTGAAGAAATCTTGGATGATCTTACTCTCGATTTTCAAGTTTTTTTGTTTTAAAATCTTGTTTTTGTCGTTAAATACCTTTTCTCCATCGAGAACAATGTAGTTATTGAATAGTTTTTTGTTTTCTCGAAATTCGATGTGTGGAATGACCAAGAATTTCACGTTGAAAGTGCCCTGAAAGGCGAATTCGAACAAGTTAACTAGGTGGCGATTGAGGAGGTCGAGATCGTTTACAATGACAAACTTTGCGTTAAAAAGGCAGCATCGAATGACATTTGCAAAGAATTGGGCGTGAAAATTAAGCGTTAACAAGTATGTGTTGATCATGCTCTCCGTAGGAACGAATACTTCCTCGGGTTGTTGTTGTTCTATCACAATTTGAGGGAGTTCGATAGTAAAATCTGCGATAAAGCAATCCCTGACGCTAAGGTTCTTATCGATATACGCAACGAAGGAATGTTGACATACTAAAAGCTCTTCAATGTTAACTGCCGTGATACCGCGAGAGTTTTTCAAAACGATGTTATCTTCGATATTTATGGTCCCTTTTTTTGCGCATAAAGGACATTGAATGTTTATTTTAGCCATTTTTTTTTACCCTAAAAAAGTCGTGACTGACATCTTTGTACTTTCCTGTATTTCATAGTACTAATAGGAAAATGATTTTTTAAATATTAGGAAATAGATCATTGTTCTTTGAAACAGTACATCAAATGCAAAAGTTTTTTTCCTTAAAAACGACACAAAATTTGTGGTATAAATGGGATATGTAGTAGTCGTAGGGTCGTCTAATGTTGACATGAACATTTATTCGGAAAGGCTCCCAAAACCCGGAGAAACGATCACTGGAGGGACCTTCAGGCAATTTATGGGAGGAAAAGGAGCAAACCAAGCAGTCGCCGCAGCTAGAGCGGGTGCAAGCACTATTTTTTTGGGAAAAATTGGGATAGATTTGTTTGGTGACGAGGTCCTCAAGCACCTCGAGAAGGAACACATAGATATCAATCATGTGGAACGCTCTCAAACGGAAGCGACTGGAATTGCGTTCATATTAGTTGATAAATTCGGAGAAAACATGATATCCGTGGCTCCAGGGGCTAACGCCACGCTTTCAATGGAACAAGTCTTCAAGAATGCCGATTTAATAGAAAACGCTAGTGTAGTAATGACGCAAATGGAGATACCCTTAGAAACCATCGAGACCATATATTCCATTGCTGAAAAAGGAAACGCCATAAAGATATTAAATCCCGCTCCCTTGCGCAATGTCTCGAGTGAAATATTAAAACGCGTGGACATAGTCATACCTAACGAGGGTGAGCTGTTTAACCTTAACGCAATGATGAACTTTTCCGATCTAAAACCCGGTGGCATTGAACAAGTAGTGCAAGCGTCTTCAAATATTGCGTCCATCGGAACCAAGTATGTTATAACAACCTTAGGAAGCAAGGGAAGCGTCGTGTACGAAAAGAAGAAGAGCAAAGCGTTCCAAATACCTGCACTTAAAGTTAAGGCTGTTGACACGGTTGGGGCAGGAGATTGCTATAACGGGGTGCTCGCGAGCATGCTTTGTGAGGGAAAAGACCTACTTACTGCCGTCAAGTACGCAACCGGCGCTGCATCAATTGCTGTTACCCGAAAGGGGGCGCAAGAATCGATGCCCTATAAAGAAAATATAGAAACAAAATTCCGAGAGCTTGAAAGCATTCAACCAATTAAACTAAATTAATTTCCAATTAACTTTATTTTAATTGCTTCCTTACGATTTTTAAAGAACGCACGATATACTATTAAAAAAAACCATGATGTGCGAATTAATCAAACCCAGCAGGAGTACTTGTTTAAGAAAAAATACTTCAAGGGAAATAAATATAGTCGCACCTAAAGAAGCTCTTGAAGTGATGTATGTTATAAACGGACCTTTATTGATAATTGAGGGCGTATCTAAGAGCAATTTACGAATAAAACCCTTGGAATGTTATATGATAATAAATTCGTCCAAAAAAAAGACGATAGAGATCGAATACAATACAGATATCAAGAATCACGAAGTAATCTACGATCCCTATAAATACGAGAATTTGAATAAAGAGAATCTTGATAAAAACGAATTAATGTCTAGTTTTAATATACCTAATGGATACATCGATACACTTCCCAAGTGGTATAGCCTCAAGTTTACATACGAGGATTATAATTTGATATTTATCAAACCCGGTATGGGCTTATCTCTTCAGCGCCATAAACATCGATCAGAGAATTGGAGAATTTTATCTGGAAATCCCATAATCGTTTGTGGAAAAACTGTCAATTATAATGTAGAACCTGGAAGTGAGTTCGAAATAAAGAAAAAACAAGTCCACACAATCATTAATCCAAACTTGACCGATTATGTGCTGTTAGAAGAAAAATGGACAGGTAACTTCGACGAGAAAGACATAGAAAGGATGTTTAATCCAAATAATTACAAGTAAAAAGGAAGGTGGGTTCTATTAATTTTTTTAGAAATTATTTAGTTTATTCAATAAAATTTTAATAAGTTGGTAAATCCATACCACTTCCAAGACAGCGGTTTTATATTGATGCAATGTCTTGCCTTATAAGTTTTGTGTTTTTTATCGGTTGAAATCGTTCGTTTTGATAAAATTAAAATTCTATAGTCTATTATTTCTAATATTACGCGTTAAAAAAATTACGTGAACATATTTACAATAAATTATAGACTTCATGGATTGGTTTTAATATGACTCCAAACGAAGAATTTGACGAGGAAGACCGAGAAGATCTCGACGAAGAAGAATTCAACGACGAAGAATCTGAAGAAGAGACTTCCGAGGACTCTGATGAAGAAGAATCAGAGGAATTCGACGCCGAAAGAGAATTAGCCCAATTACAGTTCAAGTATCGTGGATTCACGCTTGACGAACTAAAGAAAATGAATGCCGATCAATTCATTAAGATTTTGCCTTCACGAGCACGACGATCGCTAAAGAGAGGCCTTCCACCTCGACAAAAAAAGCTCTTGGAACGCTTGAGAAGAGCATATCGGGCAAAAAAGAGAGGTAAAGACTTGGTAACGAGAACTCATGTACGGGACATGATCATCTTTCCTGAAATGGTTGGCTTGACCATTGGGATCTACAACGGCAAGCAATTCTTGAATATCGAGATCAAGCCTGAAATGATTGGACATTACCTTGGAGAATTTTCTCTCACGCGCAAGCATGTACAACACGGAAGCCCAGGAATTGGAGCTACAAGGTCCTCAAAATATGTACCATTGAAATAATTACGGAGACTATCTTAAAACCATTTTATAATATAAATATAACAATTAAGTGATGACAAATGCCTAACTGGGGATATAGTTTTTCTGAACAAAAATACGATTCTGACAGGCTGGCGAAAGCCTCGGGTAGAGATCTCAGGATTAAACCCAAGCATGCAAGAGAGATTTGCGCAGCGATAAAAGGGATGAAAGTGGAAAAAGCAAAAAACTTTTTGGAAAAAGTTATTCGATTAGAACAATCGGTTCCTTTTAGACGCTATAAAAAGCATCAAGCTCACAGGCACGATTTGAAAGAGTTTAAGTGGTACGCAGGGCGCTATCCTCAAAAAGCTGCCGCCGTAATTTACGAAATTTTATCTTCTGTTGAATCAAACGCTGAATTTAAGGGATTAGATGTGGAATTATGCCGTATCATTCACGCAGCAACTCACCACGGAAGAATCATAAAAAGGTACATCCAGAGAGCACATGGTCGATCGTCAGCGAGATATAAACACTTGTCACATGTGGAACTTGTCATCTACGAAATGCCAAATTAAACTAAATCACAATAATAATATGGAATAAAATCATGCCGTTAGCAAAACATTTCATTGAACAAGGAATAAAATTAATGCAAAT
>JAEOUI010000505.1 GCA_016839425.1 Promethearchaeota archaeon | reverse complement strand
AATACGGCAACAACAAATAGTATTAAAGCAAGATAATTACCCTCGTCGTCACTCCTCGATCGAACACCAGAAAATCTTGCAGTGTAATAAGCCCATCGACCAATCGTCAAGAATACCAAAGGAATTGCGAATACAACGGTCATTAAGATGAAATCCGAGTGAATGACATGACCCAATTCGTGAGCTAACACTGCTGATTGCTCGTCTTTGTTGAGGTATTCCAAGATACCGTCCGTAAGCACGACTCGTGCGTTGTTTTTCGTGTGACCAAATGTAAAAGCGTTGGGATTTTTATCATGAATGATCCCAAGTCTTGGAGGTTTAATGCCATTAATTTGAACAACACGATCTACGATATCAGCCAAGTGAGGGTATCTGCGTTGATATTCGTCATATGAAACCCATTCGATTCTGTAAATCCATTGGATGATGTAAGGCGAAATACCGTATTGAAATAATACTATTCCAAGCGTTAAAACAATCATAATGAGCAATCCTATCAAGCCCGCAGGAAGAAACCAGACTCCAATCACGAAGACTAAAGCGTACAACAATGCAAATAATGCCGTTAGTGCCAATGTCGAAGCTAATTTTAAACCCATTTCTATTTTACCTTTTAAATTGATTTTTTTTTCGGAAATTTTTTTAAATAATATTAAGTAAAAATACTATCTTAATATTATTGTACATTATAATTAACATGGTTAAATAAATTACATCTATATTTGGATAGAACACAACTTAGATAACAATTACTTGCTTTAGACGCGATGGATCTGACGATAAAAAAACTATACGAAGCCACGGATAGCTTAATTAACCAGCAATTTTATTATAGCGGTCGCGATTTAATCATTGGACGAACTCCTGATATTTCAATAAAAATTAGAAAATCAGGCCAAATCGTTCATAAGTTTAAAAGCCTTTTCAAGAGGAACATTGATTTATTCATAAAAGGTGAATATTTTCAATTTTTATTACCTTTTGAAATAATCCAAGGGATAGAAGAGCGAGATATAAAAGAAATTGTTGATAGAGTCGAATCCAAGTTAGACCACCTTAATTCTGAAGAAGAATACGATATTTTAATTACATATACAATGGTATTGAGCGCTTTCATTTCTCGGATTAGGGACATACATTTTAATAAAGCACTTGATTTGATTAAAGTAAGAGTGAAACAAAAAGTAAGTTTAGATGGCGATAGAATTCAAAACGAATTGGACAAACTCTTCATGAAGAACAATAAAAATGTCTCGATTTTATATAATCTCTCGTATATTGATGCTTTAGCAGTTTCGTTCAATTTTAAGAAAGTCGCTCGCATTTGTAAAATTCAAAAAGGAAAATTTATTAATAAAATTGTAGAACTCATAATATCTGGAAAGAATTGAAATGCTACTTTTTTTTTGTAGTTTTAAAATATTTCGATATTTTAACGGCAATTCGCTCTTGTTTTTTCCAATCTCCAAACGCTTGACCCCTTGAAGTTAATTTTTTTATCTCATTTGCTAGGGATTCGTCTATTCTTCGAGCTTTCTTGCTCGCGAAGGGCGTCATGGGAAGCGGGATAAAAGAGTGAGAGTGAATCCTAGCACCTTGAGTACTTAATTTTTTCATCATATCAATTGTTAAAGAGATGTCTTCGTTTGTTTCTCCTGGAAGCCCAAAGATAAAATCGATATTCACCTTGAATCCGTTTTTAATTGTTAAATCCACTGATTTGTAAATATGGTCTACATCATGACCTCTGTTACAGATTTTTAACATCCGTGGACTTCCCGATTGTGCGCCAATAGTGATATTGTCGTTTGAAGCATATTTTTTTATTAAATTTAATGTTTCTTCTGTGACATGTTCAGGCCGTACTTCAGAAGGAAAGGATCCTAAAAATATCCTCCCCGCAGGTCCGATTATTTTCCTTATTTTTATCAATAATTCTTCAAGTTTAGGGATGTTAAGAGAAATCCCATCAGACGACCCATAAGAAAATGCATTAGGCGTAATAAACCGAATATCTGTGAGTTTTTTCTCCTTCATGACTTGAATATGCTTACATATAACTTCTATACTCCTATGCCTGGGAATGCTACCAAATAAAAAAGAGGTTTGGCAAAAATAACATTGATACGGACAGCCTCGAGTTATTTCTATCGGTCCAAACTTACCGTGCTTTATGGGAAATGGCGTATATTTATCTAGATCTGGTGGTTTTCTTTTTCCAGTGTAATGATACGATTTATTATCTCTGATCCTTCCAATACCTTTTATTTCCATATAGTCTTGATTGTCTATAATTTTTTGTACTAACTCAACGAAAGTTTCTTCACCTTCGCCTAAAACAACGATATCAAAACCTGTCTTGAGGGTACCAACAGGATCCCCTGAAGGATGAGGACCCCCAGCAATAAAAATATACTTTTCTTGGGATATTTTACTTTTTAATTTCCTCAGAAGTTCGTAAATTTCCCATAATTGAGTAGTAAAAAAGGAAAAACACACGATAATTCTCTCGTGTTCGCTTTCAATGATTTTTATATCTCTAATTAGCACATCTTTATTTTTAACAAAGAATATATTCAATTTTTCGTCGATGGCTTCCGATTCTAAAGCACCAATCAAGGCGTTAAAACTATACTTGTTATTTTTATGGTAATATAAAACAAGTGCAATTTTTCTATCCAAAAACTCACGAATGTTTTTATTTTTTTTCACGCAATTAATTGCAGTTATATATAAAAATCTGCCATTATGTAATCAATTTTGTTATTTAGAAAATTTATTTTAGCATATATTCAAATTGAAGTTTTTAAAACAAGAAATATTACTCTTATTTATCCAACATCACATTAAAATGCTTGAGTACGATATCGGAATGGAGAATATGAAAGATATGGATGAATACATCCAATATAAAATTGGCACAATCCCCATAATCCTTTCGGTTCCTCATGATGGTCATATAGAATACAATGGCATCCCTAAAAGATCTAGCGGAATCCTAGGTTTTGATAAAGGAACGATAATATTGGCTAAGGAACTAACAAATTGGTTCTCAAAAATATCATTTGAAAGAATCGGAATTAACCATACACCTACTCAAGTAGTATCAAAAATAAGACGGTCTCAAATAGATTTAAATCGCTCTCCTACACTGGGGGCTTATTACGAAGGATCAAATATTGCTAGTGAAATCTTCAACAAATATCACGATACAATACAAAATCTTATTTTAGAAAATATTTCAAAACACGATATTTCTTTACTAATCGATATTCACGGTTTTGAAAGCCATAAAAGGCCTCCTGGATTCAGGGAAGTTGATGTTATATTTGGAACAGACAATTTAAAATCGCTATATTCCGAAAAAATTCCTAAATCACAATGGAATAACACGATTCGAGGTAAATTAATTCGGAAATTTCTAAAATTAGGCGTGTCAATTGCTCCAGGTAATCCCTGGCAGGAAGAAATAGTACTCACAGGAGGTTATATTGTTCAAAAGCACGGAGCATCTAATTATCATAAATCTAAAGCAATCCAAATAGAATTTTCAGATAGATTAAGGCAACACAATCAAGATTTAAAGAATCTGGTTTTAAAAACACTTGCAGAAAAATTCTTAGACGAGATAAATTTGAAATAATTAAGTAATTTTTACTCAGTAATTTAGATTTATTTTGTGATAGTAATCAGTACAAATAACTTGATGTAAATATTAAAATAACCTTATTGTTTCTTGCAATATATTAAGAATTTGCTGATCGATACAAGCAAGATCATGTCCAATACTGGTAACGACATTATCGAAATCGAAGACTTGGAAAATTTTATTGACGGGTTAAAAAACTCCTTTGATAGGTTGGGAGACGCAGATCCTACTCAATCGCAAGGATTTCAATCACAAATAGCCAAGGCAATTTCCATGCTAAGGTTAAAAAAAATGGACAAGATCGAACCAATTCCAAAACTTTTAGGACACATCACAACGAAAGACCTCAAGAATTTCTTGTTAAACCAATTGGAACACGCAAAAATGCTCCTTGAAAACGAAGACTTCTCTAATAATCGAAAAAAATTCGACCTCGTGCTTAAAATTGCCCAGCTCAGGGAAAATGTGAATAACATGTAATATTTAAAGAGAGAGATTTGCCCTCGAAAATATTTAAGGTCTAATTCACCTTTAACTAACTTTTAAATCACTTCTTTTCTTTCAGCACGAGGATATAAATAGAAGGATACATGTTAAATTTTTATGCTAATCGATGTTCATTGTCATGTGAATTTATACATCGCCATAGATCAAATCGTTCAGGAAGCTCGTAGCGAAGGCGTTATGAAAATTATTGGCGTTGGGATGAGCGCAATTAGTTTGGAAAGAATAATGGAAATTTCTAATGCCTATAGCGAAATTTTTCCCGCATTAGGAATTCACCCAGAAGAAGTCAAGGCAAATGAAAACATCGCTTCTGAACTTTCTAATATTGTAGATTTCATCCATCTTCATAGGGATAAAATCTGCGCAATAGGAGAAATTGGTTTAGATCACCATTTTATAAAGGATAAGTCTTTATATCCCTTACAAACCACGATTTTTGAAAAAATGCTTGCCTTAGCGCAAGAATTGGAATTACCTGTAAATATTCACTCCAAAGGTGCCGAAGAGCAAGTTTTTGAAACTTTACCATCTTTTAATATCCAAAAAGTAAATATTCATTGGTATTCTGGACCAGAAAAACAACTCAAACAAGGAATTGATAGGGGATATTTTTTTTCCATTACGCCCGCAATCCGTTATTCCCCCGCATCAAAGAAAGTCGTTTCAACCGTTGATTTAGAACATCTACTATTAGAAAGCGACGGTCCCGTTGATTATTCAGGAAAGGCAGGTACGCCCGCAATGATAAAAGATGTTTTAACCTCAATTTCAACAATTAAGCAAGTAGAAAAGAACGAAGTAGAACGCCAAATCGAGGAAAACACGAGAAGTATCTTTCCCAAACTATTTTAAAATAATCATAATAAAAGTTGTTTGTAAATAAATTCAGTCTTTACATCTCATTGATTAGTTGATAAAATAATAAAGCGATTGAAACAATTTTATTGTAATTGTTGATCCTGTTTTAAATTGAGTTTTAAGATTTCGATTT